>CACXXH010000022.1 GCA_902771595.1 Fibrobacter succinogenes
GTAGACAGCGCACTGGGACTTCGGTATGCTCTTGTAGCTGGCGCATTTGCCGCTGTTTCCCTTGTAGCTTGTGCAGCAATCGCTTGTCTTGCAACTGATTTCGTCGGGGAGCGATTCGTAATCCACGTCGTTGCCGTTCTGGTCTTTGATTGATGGAGTTTCTTCATCGTGCATGTAGACTCCACCGGCCCCGTTCCCGGAACCGCCGCCCTGTCCGTTGCCATCGCCTCCGGACTGGCCTTCTTGACCTTCTTGTCCCTGCTGCTCTTGTTGCTCTTGCTGTTCCTGCTGCTCTTGTTCCTTCTGTTTTTGTTTCTGCTCTTCTTCGTATTGTTTGATTTCGCCTTCGACGTCATGGTCCTTTTCGTAGTCGCACAGCCTTACACACTCGTCGACGCTGAGACCGCTTTGTCCCTTGTTGACCGCCAGCCTGCATTCTTGCACGTAGCACCATCCGCAGTGACCGCCTTTGATGTTTCTGGGGTCGCTGGCGTGTCCCGTGGCCATTAACGCCTCGCAGTCAACCTGGCTCTTGCTCGAAGAACTCTGGTTGACGTTGGAACTCTGGGTGCTGCCGGCGCTGGACGGGGTGGGGTCGCTGGACGGTTCTTCGTCTGTATCTTCCGGTTCTTCTTCCGTGTTGGGCGGGGTGTCGGAGGTGATTTCGGCGGTGGCTTCGCATGCGCCTACACCTGCATTCCCAATGTCCCAGCTGGTTGTCAGCACGCCGCATTCGATTGAGGAGACAAGATGCCTGTATCGGAGCTTGTGGATATCGAGGGGTTCCAGGACTACCGACCATGTGCTGTATGGTTGGCAGTCGTTGAGCGAGGATTTGTTGAAGGCCTGCCATCCGACCATGCGCTTCCCGTTGGCCTTGATGGCGATGGTTCCCTGGATACAGCCTCTGTATTCGAAGTATTCAGACTGGCCGCCGTCCGGGGCTGCGTAGCCAATGTTCTGCCAGCTGCCTACGCCGTTGTTTTCGTGTAGGTAGGTATTCTGCAGGCTTATGTAGGTACCTGCGGCGACGGGTATTTCCGCTGCCTTTGCCTTCGCGATGACGCCGAACATTTTGGGAAGGCCCACGGCTGCGAGCACGCCCAAGATGATGACGACGACCATTACTTCGATGAGTGTAAAACCGTTCTTTTTCAGCATAAGAAAACTCCTTCCCGAAACCGTCGGAAAGCGGGTTGTAAGAAAAATATAATGTTTGAAGGGGGAAGGGGTCTGGGGGGCCGGAAAAAATATTCTGTTTTGCCTTACTCCAAGTTGGAATAAGGCTTTGCAGCGGCTTTACGGCTAGTTTTTATTCTTTTTGGCGTTTCCGTTGCCGTTACCATTTCCATTGCCATTCCCGTTGCCGTTACCATTTCCATTGCCATTGTTTTTGCCGTTTCCATTTCCGTTGTTTTTGCCATTACCATTGTTTTTGTCGTTGCCGTTTTCATCTTCGTTGCCGTTGCTTGCCGATGTGCAGGCGTTTGCGTCGATGTCGCCTATTTTCCAGTTTTTGGTGAGTGCTGCGCAATCTGGCGAAGAAACGAGTTGCTGGAAGTTGACGTTGTTGTCTGCGACGGGAACCAGGACGATGGCCCAGGAATTGTTTGCGGAACAGGAATTGAGGGTGCCGGGGTTCGATGCATGCCAGCCCGTGATGCTTGCTCCGTTTTTTTCGATGGTTGTCTTGGAGCTAATGCAGTCCTTGTACACGAAGCTGCTTGATTGCCCGTTTCCCGGAGCGTTGTAGCCGATTTCGGCCCAGGTACCGGCCGTGTGGTTGGTGTGGAGGAAGGCTTCTTGCAGGTGAATGTAGGAACCTGCTGCCGTAGAAATTTCGGCTGCTTTTGCCTTGGCCGAAAAACCGAACAGTTTGGGCACGGCTACTGCCGCAAGAGTGCCCAGAATGACAATGACGACCATCAGTTCTATTAAGGTGAAACCGTTTTTATTCGTCATGGATAAACTCCTGTTGCGGTTACGGTTTTTTACTTGAACTTTGCGAACTTGACGAGGTATTTCGTTGTCTGGATGGGCGTCTTGAGGAAGGCGCTCTTCTTGTACCCGCTCAGGGCGAATCCCTGCAGCACCTTGTAGAGCCCGATCTGTTCTTCGCGGTTGATGGCGAGCAGAAATCTGCGGAACTTGTATTCGAAATCGTGCGTCTTGCCGAAGTAGCTGTAGCAGCGTTTTTCGTACTGCTTCAGGAACTTTTTGCTGAGGCTCGCGGCCTCGCCGGAAGTCGCTTTCAATCCCTTGTCCACGTATTCGGCGCAGAAACGGCCGGCCCTCATCGCGGCAGCGATGCCACCACCCGTGAGCGGGTTGGTGTGGTGGGCGGCGTCGCCCACGAGGGCCAGGCGGTCGAGCGTGTAGTTCTTGAGCGTGCTGGAAACGGGCACGAGCCCGCCGATGGTGTGGTTGATTTTTGCCCCCGGGAAGAGTTTCTCGAGCCATTCCATCGTGACTTCGAGGATGTTGCCTGCGTGCTTGCCCGCGGCGAGGAAGCCGGCGCCGAAGTTCGTGACGTTCGACTTCTGTTTCGGGAAACTCCAGATGTAGCCGTCGTTGATAAAGTCGTGGCCCTGCCAGAAGGTGAGGTAGTCGGGCTTTGTGAGGAGCCCCTGTACCTGGATGTCTACGCCGGTGCATGTCTCGCGCGGGTTCTGTCCGCAGTCCAAGCCCACCATGCGACCGATGCGGCTTTCGACGCCGTCGGCGGCGATGACCATCTTCGCAAAAATTTCCTGCGTGCCAGTCTCGGTGACGCTGCCGTTTCCGTCGCCCTTCCCGAGGACGACCCGGACCATGCGTGTGTCGCCTTCGACATCGCCCACGAACTCGACGCGTGCGCAGGTCTCTACCTGGGCGCCGTCGTCGGCAGCAAGCTTTGCGAGCCACGGGTCAAAGATTTCGCGGTTGAGCATGATGCCCGTGTTCGGTTTCGGGACTTCGATGTTCACGCCGTTCGGGCCATAGATGAAAAGCCCGTTGATGATTGTTTCGATACAGCTCTCGTCGATGGGGCCGAATGTCTGGAGGTCGGCCAGCGTAGTGCTCGCCTCCCCGCAGCGCACCGGGAAGCCGATGCGTTCGCGCTTTTCGAGAAGCAGTACCTTGTGCCCCGCCCGTGCGAGGTTCCTTGCGGCAACGGAGCCTCCGGGCCCGGCGCCAATCACCACGACATCGTAACGGGAATCAAGCATTGTCCACCTCCGTAATCTTTAGCGCACCGACGGGGCATCCCTTTACGCAGATGCCGCACTTGATACATTTTTCGGAATCAATCTGCAGGTCGAGCCCGAACATGTCGAGCGCCATCTTGGGGCAAATGCCCACGCAGCCCGCGCAGGCGAGGCAGATCTTACGGTCGTGAACGAGTTTCTTCATTACAGAGAATATATAAAAAAATAGGGGGTTGCGTTTGCCTGTGACTCTGGAAGAGTGGCCGGGGTCACGTTTTCACATTGGATAATCTTGAATTTGGGTGTGCAGTTGTCTAGCAAAACGTAAAAATCCTTTGTGATGGTGGTATCGGCGCTTTGCTTCGATGAACTCAGCACAAGTTTATGCTCGGCGACCTTAGTCCGTGGAGACATTCACTCCAAATTCGAAAACAGGTGTATGTTCATCTGGTAGACGCCGTCGGCCTTTTCCTTGTCCTCGCCGATGATGCGCCTTGCCTTCGCCTTGAATTCCTGCAGTTCTGCCTCGAGTTTCTTGTACGCCTCGCTCGAGATGCTGAAGGTGAGCGTGCTCATGACGGTCGGTTTCTTCGGGGGCGTCATCAGCGCCTGCTTCGAGAGTTCAAAGCACTGCAGTTGATATTGCTTGATAAGGTCCGCATTGTTGTACGGCCCGCTGCTGATGCTTTCCTTGGTGGGCTTCCAGAAGCCTTCCTCGTTCTTGCGTGCAAGCCCGAGCCTCTCTAGCAGGGCGAGCGATTCCTTGAGCTTGCCGAGCGAGACCTTCGGGAAAATGCGCTTTTGCACGGGCGCCATGTCGTCGGTCACGTCCATCGCGTCGAGGATGGCGAAGAGCGCGCTGTGGTACCAGCGGCTCCAATACTCGTAGGCGTCTTCGTTTAGAATGTGTTGCGGGTTCGGGTGCAGTTTCAGCAGTTCCTGCATCGCGGAATTGCGTGCGGAATCGTTTTTGGCCTGGTCGAGTTTCACCATCGTCTCGAAATACTTCGCCTCTTTCTTGTCGAGTTCGAGAATCTCGATGAACTTGGCCACCATGCGAGGGGAGACCTTCTTGCCCCTGAGAACATCGGCAAAGTAACTGCGGCTCTTTTCTAGCCCGAGCAGGTTGCAGATTTCGGTACGCGTGAAGCTCGGTTCCGCCTGTACGCGGGCCACTTGGTATTCTTCTAGGAACTTGCGGAAGTGTGTAAACTGATAAATATCTAAAAATTGCCTCACGTCTCAAATATATAATTTTTTGTTAAAAATACTTCTTTTTTTGAGAACATTGTTTTTGCCGTGTATTTGTGTATATTTGGACTATGCGAAATTCCAATAACGTAATGCTTGGACTGCTTGCTTTTGTGGGTGTCGCTCTGATTGCAATCGGAGTGACGTCTATTGCTACGCAGGGGAGCAAGCCTGAAAAAACAGTTTATTCAGCGGAAACGAAAAACGTGTTCATGAAGAGCTGTACGCGGATGGAAAGCGAACAGGTTTGCGGGTGCGCTCTTGGTAGGTTGCAGCAGAAATATGGCGAATCCGAATATTTGAAATACGAGGCCGATTACCAAAAAAACAGGGAGTCTCCGGAATACAACTCTTTTTTGAAATCGGCTCTCGATGAATGTTATTCAAAATTCGCAAACGGGAAAAATAACGCTGGAAAACGTGCCGGAGGAATTTGCGATAGCGAACGGTGCATTAACGGCGACGGGTCCGTTGTCGATCGCAACGTTGACAAAGGGGCAGAAGGTGTTCGGACTTCTGGTGATATTATGGCGGTGGTACGCTTGCGTTTGAAGGAATTGCGTCTCGTCTACAATGAGCATCTGAAAAAAAGGAAGTTCCAGGGTCGTGTGGTCTTGAAGTTCACGATTGCTCCGGACGGCAAGGTGATAAGTATTTCCATAGAATCGTCCACGACCGGCTACGACAAATTCGATGAGCAGATCAAGGACGCTGTCGCTTCTTGGGAGTTTAACAAGGTGACGAGCGGTAATACCACTGTGACCATACCTTTTACATTCTCTGAATGATTCTTTTGGGGTGGATTTATTTATATTGATGATGATGGATTCCTGCAAAAAAATAGTGGCCGTTCTGGTCTGTGCCTTGGCTGCGCTGCCTTTCGCGCGTCCGGCTAGCATGGCCGTACAGACGGTGCAGAATAAGGACGGAAGCTCGGTTTCTATCCGTCATTTTGGTGATGAACATTACCATTATACCGAAACTGCCGATGGATACTTGGTTACGGGTGCGGATGGATTTTATGTGTACGTAGACGCCTCGGGCAAAGCGAGTTCCGTAGTCGCGAAAAACGCGGCGGACCGCAGCGCCGACGATATTAAATTCCTTGAGGGGCTGGATCAGGAGGCTGCCCGGAAGAACCACAAAGAACTGAACGGGGGCCGATTTCCCGATGCCGAAAAAATCTCGGGAGGACTGAATTTCGAGCACGTTCCCGTGATGTACAGCCGGGATGCGAAACCTGCTCGGCTGGCGAGGCCCAAGCCCCCAAAGTGGGTGACGGGCGAACGCTGGATTCCTGTGCTGCTTGTGGGGACGACGGACAAGGCGCATGGCGATTCCGCGGAATTTCATGCCTTCTTGAACCAGGAAGGCTACAGCAAGGACGGCAATGTCGGAAGCCTCCGCGACTATTACCTGTATTCTTCGGGCGGCAAGTTCAACCCGCATTTCGATGTGTATCCGGTAAATATCGATGCTTCGCTGACCAGTTTTGGGTCGGGCGATCGCTTTAGCGAAGGGGCGTTCTTGTCGGAGGGTGTGAAGGTGTTGACCCGGCGTGCCGACTTCCTCGCGAAGGCGGATAAGTACTGCTCGGAAGGCAAGAATGTGGACGGGTTCATATTCCTGTTCCCGGGAATGGAAGAGGATGCGCTCAAGCAGAGCAGCCTGTTCTGGGGACATGCGTACCAGATGTCGGCGAATGGCTCGGTGACGGATTCGTTTTCGATGACCTACAAGTCCAACGGGTACGTCTTTGACAAGTACCTCTTTATCGCACAGTACGATGACGGAAGCCGCAATTCCAGGATAAACATGATGGGCGTTTTCGCGCACGAGTTCAGCCACGTGCTGGGTCTGATGGACCATTATTACAAGCCCAGCGGAGGCCAGACGCTCTTCGGGCCGGAAAATTACGACATCATGTCGCTCGGGATGTACAACGGTACGAGCTGGAACGCGGGCAATATCCCTGCCGCTTTTTCGGCTTTCGAGAGGGAAGCCATGGGCTGGCTTACGCTGACCGAGATTTCGAAGGAAGATTCCGTCTATGGCCTGAAAAGGCTGGCGGACATGCAGGCGTATTCGGTTACGAACCCGAACCAAAACGACGAGTACTATATAGTGGAATATCGCCCGTCCGAAAAGTTCGATTCCAAGTTGGGCGGCGGAAAGTACGACGATGCGGTGCTTGTCTGGTATATCGATTACGACAAGACGATGTATGTCGGAGAGAACGCCATCAACAAGGATCCCGACCACCAGCGCGTCACGGTGAAGGATATTATGAATTCGGGGGGGTATTCCAAGAATTTCAGGTTCTTCAATGGCGACGGAAAGGCGAAAGTCCCGGGCGTCTACAACATCCGTTTCGCAGGGAAGGAGCGCGCATGCTTTACGCCCAAGATTTCGCACAGTATAGGAGAGTGTCCTGAGGAATCGAGTTCGTCAGTGGAAAGTTCCAACAGCGCCTATTCTTTTGTTGCCAGGAGTTCTTCTTCGATGGTTTCGGTTATCGCGGCGGTCGCCGTGGACCCGCGGGTAAGTATCTCTGTTTCGGGCCGTACGCTCGATGTGTTTGCGCATGCCGCGGGCGAAAAGAACGTGCGCCTGTTCGACATGCAGGGCAACCTCGTTGCCGCCTACCGCTTTGCGGGAGAGTCGTTCTCGCGAGACCTTTCGGGGCTTGCTTTCGGGGCCTACATTGTGCGCGTCGATGCCGACAAAGGCCTCTCAGAACGGGCGCGTGTTGTAATGCGTTGATGGTCACCGAATTACGCTACTCCGTATCAAATTCGTGATGGTTTTGTAACGCTCCAATCGGGTGTGATTTCGCCCGAGTTTTGGCGTTTTTTTCTATCTTTACACGCGCATTTTACGAGGTACCCTCTATGACAGCTGAGGCAGAAAAGCCAAACATCATAACATCGTCCCTGGACTTTATAGTCAACTGGGGCAGGACCAATTCCCTTTGGCCGTTCCCTTACGGTACGGCATGTTGTGCTATCGAATTCATGAGTACGGAAGTGGGTCGTTACGACCTTTCCCGCATTGGTTCAGAATACGTGCGTTTTACGCCGCGTCAGTCCGACGTGCTCCTGGTTGCAGGTACGATTACCTACAAGCAGGCCCCGATTTTGAAGCGCATCTACGAGCAGATGGCGGAACCGCGCTGGGTTATCGCGATGGGCGCTTGCGCCTGCTCCGGCGGCTTCTATGACTGCTACTGCACGGTCCCGGGCATTGACCACATTATCCCGGTGGATGTGTATATCGGCGGCTGCCCCTCTCGTCCGGAAGCGTTCTTCGACGCGATGTTCGACCTTCAGAAGAAGATCAAGGACGAATCCTACATGAAGCAGCGTGCCGAGCGCGTCAAGGAACAGCTCGAGATGATCAAGGCGAAGACTGCCGAGGCGAAGGCGAATGCCAAGGAGTTCGCCCAGGAAAAGGTTGTTGAAATCAAGGATTTTGTGAAGGCAAAAGAGCAGAACCTTGTGAAAAAAGCCCAGTTCTGGAAGGAGTAGAAGATGAAGACTGCAGAAGAAATCTTCACCGCCCTGGAAGAAATGTTCGGTGCCAAGAGGGAAACGCTCGACAAGTGGGGCGTGACCGCAATCGTGAGCGCGGGCTACCTGCGCAACGTGGTGCAGTTCCTCAAGGACACCGCTGATGTGGAACTCGATATGCTCGTGGACATCGCGGGTATCGACTACCTGACTTACCCGAACCACGAAGGCCCGCGTTTTGCGGTTTCTTATTCCTTCAAGAGCATTGCGAACCCGGGACTGCGCTTCCGTCTTAAGGTGCTGGTCTCCGAGGACAGCCTGAAGGTGCCTACGCTGTGCGGCCTGTATGCGAACGCCAACTGGTACGAGCGCGAAGTCTATGACCAGTTCGGAATTGTGTTCGAAGGCCACCCGGACCTCCGCCGCCTGTTGAACCACGTTGAATTTGTCGGTCACCCGCTCCGCAAGGATTACCCCGCGCAGAAGCGCCAGTGGCTCTCCACCAACGACTACCTGCTCCCGGCCCTCGAGAAGCGCCTGGAAGACCTCGGTTACCGGGTCGTCCAGCGTAGCAAGGAAGTCGGGACCAACGACAACGAATTTTTGGAAGGGAGTATCAAAGAATGATCGTACTGGATCCTAATGGCGAAAAGCTGAACTTGATGCCCTTGAACGTGGGCCCGAGCCACCCGGCCACTCACGGCTGCTTGCGCTTTTTGGCCGCCATGGACGGCGAAACCATCGTCGCTAGCGTGGAAGAAATCGGCTACCTGCACCGCGGGTTCGAGAAGATGGTGGAACGCGGCACCTGGCAGCAGGTGATTCCCTATACCGACCGTCTCAACTACTGCTCGGCCATCATGAACAACATCGCGTTCTGCCGCGCGGTGGAGACGATGTTCGGCGTGGAAATCACGGAACGCGCGAAAGTGCTCCGCGTGATTGTGAACGAATTATCTCGTATAAACGACCACTTCGTGTGCGTCGCGGCTGCCTTCCAGGATCTGGGCGGCACCACCCCGTTCATGTACGCGTTCAACCCGCGTGAAGAAATCATGTGCATCTGGGAAAAGCTCACGGGTGCGCGCCTTACCAACAGCTATGCCCGTATCGGCGGCCTCTACCGCGACAGCTACGAAGGCTTCGAGGCCGACGTGCTCGCCGCCCTCGATTCTACCGAGAAGGCCTTGAAGGACCTGCACGCTTGCTTGGATAGAAACCGCATCTTCCTCGACCGTACGGTGGGCATCGGCAAGATTTCTGCAGAGAAGGCCATCAGCTACGGCTGGACTGGCCCGTGCCTGCGCGCCTCCGGTGTTGCAAGCGACCTCCGCAAGGACGAACCCTATTACGATTACGAGACCTACGACTGGGAAGTCGTGGTTGGCACGCAGGGCGACTGCAATGACCGCCTGCAGGTGCGTCTCGCCGAAATCGAAGAATCCGTGAAGATCGTGCGCCAGGCCCTGTTGCGTCTTACGCCAGGGCCGGTCGACATCGTCGACCCACGCATCCGCGTGCCGGCGCACAAGCTCGCTTACCAGGATATGGAAGGCCTTATCGGCCGCTTCAAGAGCGTGTACGAAGGCATCCGCGTTCCCGAGGGTGAATACTACTGCGGTAGCGAATGTGCGAACGGCGAACTCGGTTTCACGATTGTTTCTGACGGCAGCGGCCATCCGTACCGCATCAAGGTGCGTCCGCCTTGCCTCACGCAGTTTGCCGCATTCCACGACCTCGTGGAAGGTGGTCAGCTTGCCGACTCCATGGCCGTACTTTCGGGCCTCAACATTATCGCTGGAGAACTTGACCGATGAGAGATCACATTACTGGTGCTGTTCAGTTTGTCTCCAATAACCGCCTGAAGTTCGACGGTCCGACGCAGTCTATCGACGCGCTTCCGGATCCGGGCCAGACTTTCGGCTACGTGAACAAGGCCGTGCCGCAGCCCGAGCCGAAGGAAGTGCTCGCTAAGCTCGACACTCCCGAAATCAAGGAACGTTGCGCCGATCTGCTCAGCCGCTACCCGGTGGGCCAGGGAGCTCTCCTCGAAGTGCTGTGGCTCGTGCAGGGCGTGTTCGGCTGGGTTCCGACCGAAGGTATCCGCTGGGCTGCTAACGTTTGCGGTTGCGCTCCGGCACACGCGCTCGGTGTCGCGACTTTCTACACGATGTACAACCACGCTCCGAAGGGCAAGTTCCTGCTGCAGTTCTGCCGCAACATCAGCTGCGCCATCAAGGGCGCTCAGCCGCTCATCAAGTATGTGGAAAACAAGCTCGGCGTGAAGACGGGCGAGACCACTCCCGATGGGCTCTTTACCGTGCTTCAGGTGGAATGCCTGGGCAGCTGCGGAAACGGCCCGATGATGCTGGTGAACGATGACTTCGCCACCGACGTGGTGGACGGACAGCTCAAGATGAAGCGCGGTACGACTCTTACCGAAGCAAGCATCGACCGCATTATCGACTGGTGCCGTGCGCATGTGAATGACATGCCGAAGCACGACGTGCTGGGCGGTATCGTGAAGGGCCACTGCGGCCACCCCGGTGCTCCGGGCGCTACGGCGAAACCGCAGGTTGCCGACTACGCTCCTCCTTCTCCGGTTTTGAACGTGAAGGCCGAAGCCGATGAAAGCGGCGCTACCCTCACATGGAAGGGCGCTCCCGAGTTCACGAAGATCGTGGTGGAAAAGAAGAACGGCTCTTCTTGGGTCGCTGTCGGTGAACCCGGCGTGAAGGACAAGGCTTTCGTGGACACTGCCGGCAAGGTCGGCGACGTGTACCGCATGATTGCCACTTCCGGCGAACGTACGGCGAAACCTTCGAATGAAGCCGTGACCACCCAGAAGCCGGCTCCGGTCGAGGAGGCTAAGTAATTATGGCAGAATGTGTAAAAGTTTGTACAGCGAATTTCGGCAAGGGCGCCCAGGACATCGAAGTCTACAAGAAGCTGGGCGGCTACGCGAATATTTCGGAACGCCTGTTCAACATGAGCCAGTTCGAGCTCATCGACTACGTGCAGCGCTCTAACCTGCGCGGTCGTGGCGGTGCAGGCTTCCCGACCGGCATGAAGTGGAGCTTCGTGCCCCGCAATTCCGGCAAGCCCGTGTACATCGTGGTGAACGCTGACGAAGGCGAAGGCGGTACGTTCAAGGACCACTTCCTGATGATGGAAGATCCGCACCGTCTTATCGAAGGCTTGATCATTGCGGCATGGGCTCTCGGTTCCCGCGCGGCATACATCTACTGCCGTGGCGAATTCCTGCCCTGCATCGAGAGCATCAACAAGGCCTTGAACCAGGCTTACGCCGCCGGTTACCTCGGCGAGAACATTTGCGGCACGAAGTTCAGCTTTGACATCTTCGTGCATCGCGGTGCCGGTGCCTACATCTGCGGTGAAGAAACTGCTCTTATCAACTCGCTTGAAGGCCAGAAGGGTCAGCCCCGCCTGAAGCCGCCTTTCCCGGCGGTGAGCGGCGCCTGGAAGTCCCCGACCTGCGTGAACAACGTGGAAACCATCATGGCTCTCCCGTGGATCCTGCAGCACGACCCGAGCGAATACGCCAAGATGGGTACGCCCCGTGCCGGCGGCACGAAGGTGTTCTGCATCTCGGGCGACGTGAAGAACCCGGGCGTGTACGAGGCTCCTCTCGGAACCCCGATGATGACGATGATTAACGAATATGCCGGCGGTGTCGCGGGCGGAAACCTGAAGGCGGTTTTGCCGGGCGGTTCTTCCTGTGCTCCGCTGAATGCGGGCGAATGCGCCGTGGCCACGATGGACTACGAATGCCTCGCCTCGATGAAGACGATGTTCGGTTCGGGCGCCATGATCGTGATCAACGATACGCACAACATGGCGGAACTCCTGAACGTGCTCGGCAACTTCTACAGCCACGAATCCTGCGGCCAGTGCACTCCGTGCCGCGAAGGTACGGGCCTGTTGCACCGCATTCTGAACCAGATTGTGGAAGGCAAGGGCCACGACGGCGACGTGGAACTGATGCAGAGCCTTTCCGGCGGCTTTGGCGGCGTGACGATTTGCCCGCTGTCCATTTCGCTTGGTGGCCCGGTGTCCAGCTACACCGCAAAGTTCAGAGCCGACTTCGATGAATTAATCGCAAAGAACCCCGACCACGCCAAGCCGCGTGTTCAGGATAACTATCGTCCTGGAATTTTCTGGTAATAATATGAGTAACTACTACAACATGCCGAAACTCCCGACCGAGAACAGCCCGAAGGTGGAAATCTTCGTGGACGACAAGCCGGTGATGGTTCCTGGCGATACGAACCTGCTCGAGGCCCTCAAGGCTGTCGGGATTGAAACTCCTCACGTATGTTACCATCCTTACCTGCCGGTATCGGGTAACTGCCGCCAGTGCCTGGTGGAACAGGAAGGCCCTCGCGGCCGCATGCTCGTGATTGCATGCTACACGCCGGTAACGCCGGGCATGAAGATTTTCACGCCGGCTTCGTCTGCCCGCGTGAAGAACGCCCGCAAGGCCACCCAGGAATTCATGCTGGTGAACCACCCGCTCGATTGCCCCATTTGCGACAAGGCCGGTGAATGCACCCTGCAAGAAAACTACATGGAAGCGGGCCAGAACGAATCCCGCATGCGTCCGGAATATGGCAAGAACTACCACGGCAATCCGGCCCATCAGTTTATTGATGCGAAGGGTCAGCTCCGCGGCGGTAAGCACGTGGACCTCGGCCCCCGTGTGTTGCTCGACGAAGAACGCTGCGTGCAGTGCGACCGTTGCGTGCGCTTTATGCGTAGCATCGCCGGTTCCGAACAGCTGCAGCTCGCCGGCCGTGCCGACCACACCTACATCACCACGTTCCCGGGCGAAAAGCTCGACCACGAATACGACTTGTGCGTCACGGACGTGTGCCCGGTGGGTGCCATGACCGCGAAGTACTTCCGCTTCCAGAAGCGCGTATGGCTCCTGAGCCACACTCCGACGATTTCGATGGACGACTCCCTCGGTGCGAACATTTGGCTGGACTATGCCGACGGCCACATCTACCGCGTGATGCCGCGTTGCAACCCGGTGGTGAACCGCAGCTGGCTTTCTAACACGAGCCGTCTCGCGTTCCAGGAATTCGACAAGAACCGCATGCCTTCGATGGACGTGCATACTCCGGTTTTCGGGAACGGCAAGGTTGCCCTCGTTGCCGGCGGTTCCTGCACCATGGAAGACCTCGCTGCTATCCGCGTGCTGAAGGAAACGCTCGGTGAGCGCGCCGAAATCTTCGGTGGCTCGCTTTTGAAGGTGAACGCTCCCGACGGTATCGCGAAGAGCGGTGACCCGGTGGCGAACCGCGCCGGTATGAAGCTCATGGGCTTCGCCGATGTTTCTGAATTCATGAAGCGCGCCGCGGAATTCGAGACCCTCGTGACGGTGAACGCCGACCTGTTCGGTGAAGACCCGGCTGCTGCAAGCGTTCTCGAGAAAATCAACTGCCGCATTGCCCTTACCCCGTTCGATGATGCGACCGCCAAGAAGGCGACCATCGCGATGGGTATCCGCCACTGGAGCGAAGTCCAGGGCACGATGGTGAACAGCCTGAACATTCTGCAGAAGCTGAACGCCTGCCCGGTGTGCCCCGACGAGAAACTCTGGGCTGCCTACAGGGTGATTTCCCACATGGCGGGTTGCGAGTTCAAGTGCGCAAGCGAAGCCTTCAAGAAGGCGGGCGAGTACGTTCCCGCTCTTGCCGGCCTTACTTACGATGCCATCAAGAGTACTGGCAAACTCCTCGAAGGAGGTGAAGCATAATGGATATTATTGAATCCAAAACCTGGATTGAATGGCTGATCACGATTGCGAAGTTTGCCTTCTGCTTCGTGCCGGTCCTCTACATCCTTCTTTTGATCCCGATGGAACGCCGTGGTGCGGGCTTCATGCAGGACCGTCAGGGTCCGAACCGCTCGTACATCAAGATTCCTTATTTCGGCAAGATCCGCCTGCTCGGTTATATACAGAACATGTGCGACGGTACCAAGCTGTTCTTCAAGGAAATGTTCGCTCCTGCGGGCGTGAACAAGGTGCTCTACTACGTGGCTCCGGCAATCCCGTTCGCCATCGTGTTCCTGAGCCCCTGCGTCATTCCGTGGTTTGGCCCGATGGTTTTCGAGTGGGGTGGCGATACCGTGCGTATCGCGGGCTCCATCATCGATTCCGATGTGGGCGTGCTCCTGCTGTTCGGCCTCTCGTCGCTTTCCGCGTACGGCGCCGTATTGGCCGGTTGGGCTTCCAAGTCCAAGTACAGTTTCCTCGGTGCGCTGCGTACGAGTTCCATGACCATCAGCTACGAAGTGTGCCTCGGCCTTTCGATGATGGGCATCCTGCTCCTCGCAGGTTCCTTCAACCTGACCGATATCGTGAACTGGCAGGAACACCACGTGTGGGGCATCGTCGCCCAGCCGGTGGCGTTCTTCTGCTTCCTGATCGCTAGTATCGCCGAAACCGGCCGCGCCCCGTTCGACGTCGCCGAAGGCGAGCCCGAACTGGTCGCCGGTTACCATACCGAATACGGCGCCATGCAGTTCGGCTTGTTCTACATGGGCGAATACTCCCACATCTGCATCAACAGCTTCCTTATCTCGACGCTCTTCTTGGGCGGCTATGCTGTCCCGTTTGTGACGACCGAGACGATGCAGGCCCACATGGGCGGCTCCCTGGCAGTGCTCTGCGGCGTGCTCGCATTCCTCGCTCTCGCGTTCCTGCACATGCTTCACCGCTACTCCAAGAAGCTCGCGCTCTCCAAGCAGAGCAACAAGCTGGAAATCCTCCAGGAATACAAGCTCTACAAGATTGTCGCTTGGGCCGCGGTTGCCGTGCTCGTCGTGCTTGGCGTTGCTGCCTGGTTCTTCTACAATCCGGCCAATATGGTCGTGAACGGTGTCGCCGTGGGTAGCCTCGCTACCGCGATCGGTACCGCCCTCATCCACCTGCTCGTGCTTGTCGCGAAGAGCGTCATGTTCTGCTGGGTGTGGATCTGGGTGCGCTGGACTCTCCCGCGCTTCCGCTACGACCATGTGATGAACCTGGGCTGGAAGATTATTCTGAATATCGCCCTCATCAACCTTGTGGTGACTGCGGTCATCGCGAAGCTTGTAGGAGGTAACTAATGCGCGTTATTAGACAGAGGCCCATGAACCTGGTGGAACGCCTCTATATTTTCGAAGCCCTGCGTGGCTTGTTCACGACTCTCAAGCATGCGGCCCGCGGCTTGTTCCGTTACGAGACGCTTCCGACGATCTCGTACCCGGAAGGCCAGCCGGAAATCCGCAATACCTACCGTGCGAAGCACCGCCTGATGAAGAGGCCCGATGGCTCTCCGCGTTGTGTCGCCTGCGGCATGTGTGCGGCTGCCTGCCCTGCGCACTGCATTTTTATCGAGGCGACCCGCAGTGACGACCCGCGCATCGAGAAGAAGGTGAAGCGCTTCGACATCGACCACTTGACCTGCGTGTTCTGCGGCCTGTGTGTGGAAGCCTGCCCGGTGGATGCGCTCCGCATGGATACGAAGGAGATTGTATTCGAGCACCGTTCCCGCGACGAGTTCGTGGCGACTCTCGAAACCCTTACCGCCTGGGATCCGAAGGATTACCCCGACGACGAACAGAGCCAGGTGGCTCCGGGCGGTACCAAGAACGCCGAGGCCCGCAAGGTCTGGGGAATGGAGGTTAAGTAATGCTTGCCCTGATTTATTTCATCATTCTCGCCGTGATTGCCCTCGGGGCCGCCGTGTGCGTGCTCCTGAGCCGCCATCCGCTCTACGGAGCGCTCTCTCTGATTACGACTATGGTTGCCTTGGCCGGCATCTACGGCCTTCTCGGTAGCCCCTTCCTCGGTGTCGTGCAGATTATGGTCTACGCCGGCGCTATCATGATGCTCGTTACGTTCGTCATCATGGTGCTGAACGGTGCCCGCGATTCCAAGACGCCGATGTTCGACAAGGTGTCGCTCTTTATCTTGCCCTCGGTCATCGTGCTTGCCGGCCTTGTCGGCTTTGCGCTGGTGCGTGCCCCGCTCGCCTTCGATACGTCGGCGCTCCGCGGTTCCGTGGCGCTTACGTCCAAGACGCTCTTCGATTTGGCGCAGACCGGTCCCGGCTACTTTATCCTTTTCGAAATCCTCGGCCTCTTGCTGCTTTCCGCCATGGTCGCCGCCGTGCTCATGGCCAAGAAGCGCCTCGGGTCCATCGAAACTGAAAATACGGAGGATAATCACTGATGGAACTCCAACCCATTTTCATTCAGATTCTTGCCCTTGTGCTTTTTGCCATCGGCATCCTGGTCGCCATCACGCGCAGGAACATCATCTTCGTGCTCATGGGGGTTGAACTCGCCCTGAACGCGGTGAACCTTTCCTTCGTGGGCTTCTCGAAGACGCTTCCTGCCGAACTGAGTGTCGCGGGCCAGATTATTCCGCTGTTCTCCATCGCCATCGCCGCTGCCGAAGCGTGCGTCGGGTTCGCGATGGTCATCCTGATTTTCCGCAACCGCGAAAGCATCGATGCGGATTCCTATTCCAACATGAGGGGCTAATCGATGACGAATATTCCTTTGTGGCTAATCCCGATTTTCCCTCTGCTGGGAACAATCATCCTGGGGGCGATTGCCGTAACTTCTTCTGGCAATAAGAAGGGCGCTCCCGAGAATCTCATCGGCACGATTGCCGTGATTCTCCCCGCGCTCTCGTTCGCCTGCGTGACGATCCTTGCCTGCAACATGCCCGCAACCGGGATCCGCGAGACGATTTGCAACTGGATTGACATTCCCCTCCTGAAGGTGAATATCGGATTCCAGTTCGACGCCCTCTCGCGCATCATGCTGCTGTTCGTTACCGGCATCGGTACGCTCATCACGCTGTACTCCATCGGTTACATGCACGGCGACCGCGGGTTCACCCGCTTCTTCGCCTACATCAACCTGTTCCTGTTCAGCATGATTGTGCTCGTGCTTTCGGACAACCTGCTCCTTACGTTCCTCGGCTGGGAAGGCGTGGGCCTCTGCTCCTACCTGCTCATCGGTTTCTGGAACAAGGACCTCAAGAACTGCAAGGCTGCCAACAAGGCGTTCATCGTGAACCGCGTGGGCGATATCGGGTTCTTGCTCGGTATGCTCAGCCTCGTTACCCTCGGCGGTGCTGGAATCCTCAACTATGACATGCTCAACCATTTCATCAGCATGCTGGTTGCCGGCGGCCACGTCGAGCTCATCATGCCGATGCTCACCGTTACTTGCGTCTTGTTCTTTGTCGGTTGCACGGGTAAGTCCGCGCAGATTCCGCTCCTGACCTGGCTCCCCGATGCCATGGCGGGTCCGACTCCGGTTTCTGCCCTCATCCATGCCGCGACGATGGTGACCTCCGGCGTGTACCTGGTGGCCCGTCTTTCGAACCTGTTTGTCGTCTGCCCCGATGTGCTGAACATCATCCTGGTGGTGGGTGCCTTGACCGCCTTCTGGGCTGCCTTTGCGGGCCTGTTCCAGAACGATATCAAGAAGGTGCTTGCCTACTCCACGATCAGCCAGCTCGGCTACATGTTCATGGCCGCGGGCGCATCTGCGTTCGACGCTTCTATCTTCCACGTGTTCACGCACGCCTTCTTCAAGGCTTCTCTCTTCCTCGGTGCCGGTGCCGTTATCCACTCGCTGGGTGGCGAGCAGGATATGCGCAACATGGGTGGCCTTATCAAGAAGACGCCTGTTACGGCCTGCGTCATGATTTTTGCGTTCCTCGCGATTGTCGGCTTCCCGGGATTTGCGGGCTTCTGGTCGAAGGACCTCATCCTTGAACGCATCTTCACGGATTGCACTTGGGTGATTACCGGTTCCTGGCTCGCTCCTGTGGTTCCGATGAACAAGATCTTCTACGTGGTCGGTCTCTTCACTGCGGTCATCACTGCCGTGTACATGGGACGCCTCATCATCATGACCTTCTTCGGCAACTACCGCGGAAGCAAGGAGAGCGAGGCTCATATCCACGAGGCTCCGGCCGTGATGCTCATCCCGATGATTATTCTTACGTTCGGCTCCATCTTCGCCGGCTACCTCTGGGCAGACTACATGGGCGTGCGCATCTTCGCCGATTCGCTCGCTCCGGTGCTCGGTGCGGCTCAGAATTTCGATCCGGCAAAGGCGCTCAATCCGGATATCCTGATGAGCGAATTTATCCCGCGCGCTGCGGAACATGTGAACCCGATTATCTTCGCTGCCCTCGGCACGCTCGCCGCTTTGCTCGGTATGTTCATCGCCTGGAAGGGCTGGATGCACGCGCATATCCCGGCTGCCAAGGGATCCAGCGCTCCCGAAGGTTACGCCGCCGGCTGGACGTTCATGTGGGACTACGTGCATGGCTTCTTCGTGAAGGCTGTGAACGTTGCCGCCTGGATTAGCGAAAAGGTTGTCGATGCGTTCTTGCAGGCGTTCCAGTGGACGCTCGGTTCCATCGCTACCATCCTGGGTGACGGCGCTACGGTTTTCCAGGTGCGCAAGGTGCGTTTGCAGCTTGGGCTTAGCATCCTGGGTGTCGTCGCTCTGGTTGTCGTTGTTCTTTTGACTGGAGGTTTGGTCTAATGCTGTTACATCTCCTTGTCCTCGCCCCGTTTGCCGTGGCGCTCTTGATGGTCGTCAACTCCAAGGAAGACTTCAAGGCCGCCACCCGCATGGCAATTCTCTTCGGGCTTCTGTTCCTGGGTATGTCCGTGGCGCTGATTGCGTCTGGCAATGTCGCTACGACCCCGATTGAATGGTTCAAGATTCCCGGTTGCAAGGGACCTTCTTACTACTACCTGTACAGTCACGGACTGGGCGCCTGGATGGTGTTCCTTTCTTGCGGGCTTTCTCTGGTCTCCCTGGTTTCGGCCCGCGGAATCCTGGGCGCGAACTACCGCAATTTCGCCATCGGCATCTTCGCCTTGATGGGCGCGATGAACGGAACGTTCCTTGCCGCAGACGCCGTGCTGTTCTTCTTCTTCTTCGAAGCCATGGTGATTCCGGCCGCGATCCTTATCGCAAGTTTCGGTGGCGAGAAGCGCAAGCAGGCCGCGATGACGTTCGCGATCTACACGCTTGTCGGTTCCGCCCCGATGATGGTCGCCCTCTGGTACCTGCTCACCATTTCGGACAACTCTCTGCTGGTCTCCCTCGCGGTCGCTCTCCAGAACGTTCCGGAAGCGACGCAGATAACGCTTCTCATGTGCTTCCTGCTCGCCTTCATCGTGAAGACCCCGATCTTCCCGTTCCACGGCTGGCAGGCCATTACGTATTCCGAAGCCTCGGCCCCGCTTTCCGCCATCCTCACGGGTGCGATGAGTAAGGCGGGCGTGTTCGGGTTTATCGCTTGGGTTCTCCCGATTTTCCCGTTCAACCTTCAGGAAGTTTCTGCGATGGTCTGGCTTGGGCTCGCTTCCGCGGTCTACGGCGCGTTCATGGCGCTGCGCGCGACCGACGGCAAGAAGCTCCTAGCCTTCAGTTCCATGAGCCACTTGGGTATTGCCGTTGCGGGCGTGTTCAGCCTTTCCGAGGCGATGCTCCCTGCGGTTCTCGTGCTCCTGGTTGCCCACGGCATTTCGGCCGGCGTGCAGTACTATCTGATCGGTGTCGCTGAACGCATGACGGGTAGTCGCAATATCGAAGAGATGGGCGGCCTTGCCCACAAGAATCCCGCATTCAGCTTCCTGTTCGGTGCCGCTGGCGTCATGGCGCTCGCTGTTCCTGGAACCGCGGGCTTTGTCGGCGAATTCTCCGTGCTCCTTTCCCTCTGGGACCAGAGCGTGGTTTGCGCCGGTATCATGGGCTTTGTCATGATTCTCTCGGCGGCCTACGTGCTCCGCTTCATCCAGAAGGTCATCTTCGGCAATCCTGCTCGTGAATACACCGAAGGCAAGCGCTGCGGCCACGTCGAAGGTGTCGCTTACGGCGTGATGCTCGTGCTTCTCCTGGTGTTCGGTTTCCACCCGTCCTTCATCACGAACTCCCTGCTCCTCTACGAAGAAGAGGGCACGGAACAGGTCGCTGAAGAAAAGGCGGCTGAAGCTCCGGCAGAAGAAGTCGTCGAAGAGGAAGTTGTCGAGGAAGATATCGAACCGCTCGAATCCCACATCGTTTCTTCTGCGGACATCGCTAAGCTCGATTCCTCCCTGACTCAGGCCGGTTTCTCCGAGGAGGAACGCAGGGAACTGATTAAGCAGGTTATCGAGACCGAAGCCAACATGGCGAAGGCCACTGCATACGCTGTCGAAAAGCAACAGCGCGAAGAAGAGGAGGCCCGAATCCGCGACGCCGCCAACAAGGGCTACGAGGAATTCGATCTCCCGATGGAAAGTGAATCTGCAGAATCGTCCGTAAAGAACGAGGAGGCTTCCAATGACTAGTATCGTCAACTTTTTCCCGGTAATTCTGGTTGCGTTGGGTGCGCTTGTTTCCCTCGCTGTTGAGCCCTTCCTCAAGGATGAGAACAAGCACAAGATCATTCCTTGGATTGCATCCTTGTTCGTGGTTTTCGGCATGGCATCGTTCTATCTGGTCAATACGGGCGTGTGCCACGACCTGTATGCGATGGACCCTGTGCGTCGCCTGCTTGGGCTTGCGGTTTTGCTGTGCGCCCTTCTTGGTGTCGCCGGTCTCCAGTGGACGCTCGCTCACGAAAAGTTCAAGGGCGGCGAAGCCTACGGGCTCTTGCTCCTTGCTTCGTGCGGTGCCGTGCTCATGACCCAGGCCATCGATTTCCTCGCCCTGTTCATCGCCATGGAGCTTACGAGCTTCCCGGTGTATGCCCTCGTGGGTATCCGCCGCAAGGACCAGAATGCGGGCGAAGGCGTGTTCAAGTATTTCGTCTCGGGCTCCATTTTCAGCGCCATCTTCCTTTATGGCGTGTCGCTCGTCTATGGTGCTACCGGAACGACTCATTTCAGTTCTGCGATTCTTGAAGGCCGCGGTTCGCTTTACGCCGTGGGCGTGCTGCTCACTATTTTCGGGTTGCTTTTCAAGGCGGGCGCCGCTCCGGTGCACTACTGGGTCGCTGACGTCTATACGGGCGCTTCTGTCGCGGTGACGGGCTTCATGGCCGCTGTCGTGAAGGTCGGTGCCCTTGCCGCGCTCGGCTCCCTCTGGATTGGCATCCTCGTGACGCGCGCTGGTACTGCCGCCGCTTGGAACCTGGCCGAACCTGTTACGGCCGCGGGCCAGTGGCCCTCGCTGTACCATGTGGTGCTTGTCGTCGCCGTGCTCTCCATTATCATCGGCGCGTTCAGCGGTCTTGCACAGAAGTCCATCCGTCGCATCATCGCCTTCTCTGCCGTGATGAACGCTGGCTTCATCGTGCTCGGCCTCCTGCTTCCGAACTACCTCGGCGAAGGTACCGTGCAGCTCGGCTCCATGTTCTACTTCCTCGTCACCTACGCGATTGCGAGCGCGGGCGCCCTCACGGGTATTGCCTACCTTGCCGGCAAGGAAGACAAGAACGAGAACCTCGAAGATATCCAGGGTGTTGGCCGCAGGCGTCCGTTCGTGGCGCTTTGTGTCGCGGTGTGCCTTGCAAGCCTTGCCGGCCTTCCGCCTGCATCCGGCTTCCTCGCAAAGTTCGCTCTCTTTACGGGCGCGTTCTCCGCGGGTCTCAGCAAGATCGCCATTTTTGCCTTCGCGCTTTCGCTGGTGGCAGCGGTCTACTACTTGCGCATAGCCTTTGTGCTGTTCGCTCCGCGCAAAAAGCAGTGCGAATGCAAGTGCGCCTGTGCGTATTCTCCTTACGGCTACATGCTCAAGTTCATGGTGTCCGTGGCGGCAATCGCCCTGCTCGCCTTGAGCCTCGTGCCCGGTTTCGCCCTGATCGGCTAAACCTCGAACAAGGATTCTGAAAGGGAACGCCCTGCCGGATTTCGGCGGGGCTCCTTTTTTATCTATCTTGTGAAGGAACGGAATTTTATGGGAATGCATTGTTCGAGATGTGGAGATCTTTACCTGGTTGAAAAGCCTCGCTGCCCTTGGTGCGATGCTCCGAACCCGCTTTATAAAAAACGGTCTGCCAAGCTCGATTTGCCGGAATCCGCCTTCAAGAAGATTGTGAATGAAAAGAAGGGCTACACCACGTACAAGCCGTTGAGACTGCATGTTAGCGGCCTTGATATGGAATTTCGTATCTCATTTCTCGCGATTTGCATCCTGGCTTTATTTGTTTGGTGGATGGTTCTCTTGTTTACCTCGGAAGAAATATTCGGAAAGATTTCCATCTTTCTTCTTTTGCTTGTTTTTATCCTTTTGCTTCTCGATGCCTGTTATAAATCGTCCAGGCAGGTGCACAGGATTTTATGGTATAAGGATAAATTTGCGCTATGGACCTATTATCGCAAGAAGATATTTTCGTTCGACAGGAGCGAACTTTATAAGATTAAGTCCGCGGGCTTCGGCCGCAAAAAATTTGTTTTCCGCAAGCATGGGGCAATTTATGTTGTCGATGAACGCAATTACCCCGAAGTTGCCGAAAAGATGAAGAAACTTTACTGTGAGTGAAAAATGATTTGCCCGGAATGCGGAGAAAGGTATAATTTCTACGAGCCTCGGTGCCCTTGGTGCGGCGCTCCGAAGCCGAATCCCGAAAAGAAGCCGGAGGAGGAATTGTCCGCTGCTAAAATCGAGCAGGCGGAAGAAAAGGAGACTTTCTTCGTATATAAGACACAGAGAAAACATGACGGGAAATTTAAGATAGTATGCAATTACTTTTTTTCCGTGACTAGCTTCTTGTTTTTCGTTCTCATTGGTGGTATTATCCTTGAGGACTCGTTAAGTGCTAGTAACCTGTATTTTGTTTTTACCCTTTTTATGGCATCTTTCATCATTTTTTTCCATGCTTTTTATTCTTCGAATGTTGTGCGGGAAATAAGATGCCATGAGGATGAATTTGTCTTGTATTCGTGTTTTGACAAAACCGTCCTTTCCTTCAAAAAGGTTGACTTGCAAAAAAAGAAAATCGATTGGTTCGACCGCCAAGTTTTGCTGTTTCGCAAGAACGAGGGAATTTTCCTTGTCGATAGCAAGGATTTCCCCGAAGTGGTCGAAACGATGAAGAAGCTTTATTTCGAGTGAGATGGAGAAAGCTATATTTCTAGCAGAAACGGACATCCCCGTCGGGAATGAAAAAGGAATTATCATGGACAAGATTTATCGTTCTGGAATTGGTTTTGACGTTCACAAGCTTGTAGAAGGCCGCAAGTGCATTATTGGCGGGGTGGATATCCCGTACGAGAAGGGTTTACTCGGCCATAGCGACGCCGACGTACTTTTGCATGCGATTAGCGATGCGTTGCTCGGGGCCGCGGGTCTCGGCGATATCGGCACGTACTTTCCGGACACCGATCCGGCGTTCAAGGGCGCGGACAGCCTGGAGCTCCTGCGCAAGGTGGGCGAGGAAGTCAAAAAAGCCGGTTACGAGATTATCAATATCGACAGCATAGTGATGTGCGAACGCCCGAAGGTGAACCCGCACAAGGATGCTATGAAGGCCAACATCGCCCGCGTGCTCGGAATCGACGTGAAGCAGGTGGGCATCAAGGGCACTACGACTGAGAAGCTCGGTTTTACGGGTCGCGGTGAAGGAATCGCCTCCCAGGCCGTCGCCATGGTGCGAAGCTTGTAGGTTGTTTGTAATAAATAGAACAAATTATATTATATTTTAAAGTAAACCTTAAGAAAGGAGAGACAATGTCCAAAAAATGGTTTACTTTATGTGCCCTGCTTGCTTTGTCGCAGGCATCCTTTGCCGCATGGAATGGTTCTGCGAAAATTCCGGAGGCGGTGACGGAAGACGGGCTTACCACATACGAAATTACTAGCCCAGAAGAACTTATCGGGTTTCTGGATTCCATTGTTCCGGTAAATAAGGCCAATGAGAATCTGCGCGCCTACTTGAAGAACGACATCGTTTTTGGCGATGACACCACCAAGCTCAGTGACAAGCGCTGGATCCGTAATGAAGATCAAGACCTTTTTATGGGCGTCTTTGACGGCAAGAACCATACGATTTACGGCCTGAATGCGGAGAACTCGCTGTTCAGAATGGTTGGGCAGAGCGCTGGTACGGTGCGTGATCTGAACATTGCGAACAGCTCCTTCGGTAGTGATTCGGCATATGAGGTCGCGGCAATCGCGGATTATCTGCATGGTTTTGCCTTGAATGTAAATATCATCAATACGGATGTGGTTGCGACAGGCTATGCGGGTGGCATCGCTGCGCGGCTCATATCCTCGGAAGACGTTTTCATCGGGATATTCAACTGCAGCGTCGAGGGCGGTTCTGTCGGTGGCGGCATGTACGTGGGCGGCATCGTGGGCCAGCTCGTGGGCCGCGTGTTTAATTCTACCAATTCGGCACGAGTCTATTTCGCCGACAATATGAAAGGCGATGATATTTCGGTATTCATCGGCGGTATCGCGGGCACTGCTGAGATACGAAACGGTTCCGTGCTGGAATCTTGCATCAACCGCGGTGATATTGAAGTGACGGGAACGCACTTCAACATGTCTGTCGGCGGCCTTGCTGGTGAAATCTCGGGCGGTGCCGAGAACCTGCAGAACTACGGCAACATTACGGTGAAGAGATTGCCTTTGGCTTCTACCGACGTGGACCGGATGGAAGACTTTATATTGGTGGGTGGCATTACGGGATATCTGAGCCGCAGTTCTTTCTTCTCTACGGCTGTTGCCGACCTGCTGAACGAAGGGAACATCAATGTTTCTTCTGAAGATACAACCGTGCGTGGAACTATTCCTGTTGGCGGAATTGTTGGCCAGACGGCAAAGACCGGCGTGACGAATGTGCTGAACCGCGGATCTATCGAGGTGCGCAGTGGAGCTGAAATGATAGATGTATATGCGGGTGGCATTATCGGCAAGGCTCCGATGCAAATTAACCCGGATGGCTTCGTGAAGGTGAAGAACCGCGGGAGCGTCTATGCCGAAGGGGCCAGCAATACGTACGCTGGTGGCCTTGTTGGCTGGATGAACGGGTTTCCCAATGCGAAATACCCGCAACTGCGCGAGTCGTTCAATTATGGCGACGTGCAGGCCAAGTGCTCGGATGATAACGCCAACCTGAAGGTGGGCGGCATTCTCGGAAGCATGGTGGTGATGACCGTGAGCGATGTGTATAATCGCGGGAATGTTTCGACGAAGGGGAACTGCAGCTACAAGTATGTGGGCGGCATTCTTGGAGAGGGGTCAGGTTACCTTGCCGATAGCATCAAGAACGCATACAGTGCGGCTGCAAACGTGGAGGGCGGTGAAATGACTGGTGCCCTTGTCGGGTACTTGCGCGAAATTACCATGCCCTTCAACACGTATTTCGACGTTTCGCTTGCCGACATGAGCGCAATTGGCGATGTGGACCTTCGCGGGGATTGCCCGGAATGCAAGAAGACCACTGCTGAACTGAAGAGCGACGAAATGCTCGCCTCGCTGAATACCGCAAACGGTACTGCGGCGAATCGCCAACTGTGGGTGCGCCGCGGCGGGTATCCGGTGCTTACGTTCGATAGCGTGTACAAGAACGATTCTGTCTATTTCAATATGGAAGAGTTTGTCATCCCGCCGTCACGCATTGAGCAAGATACGCTGAACTTTACGATTTCTACTGCCGAGGAAATGCGTACCTTCCTGGAAATCGGGCGCATCTTTTACGGCAAGTACTTCAAGGTGGAACTTGCGAATGATATCGTGATGGGTGAAGATTCCTTGCACCTCATGATGCGCAAGGTGTCTGCCGATACGAGTGGCCGGTGTGTTTCGTTGCAGTTTGACGGCAAGGGTCATACGGTCTATGGCCTTGATATGGAACGCTCCATGTTCCATTGCCTCGACACGAATGCACTTGTGCAGAACTTGACGATTGCGAACAGCCGGTTCGAAAACAATCGCGGTTTATCTGCGGCGGGTCTTGCTATCCTGAACGATGGCTACGTGCGTAATGTGACCATCCGCAATAGTCTTGTCCGCAGTGATGATGCGGCGGCCGGTCTTGTCGTGTTTAATTACAAAATGATGCTCGACCTCAAGAACGTGAACACCTCGGTTTATTCTTTGGGTGTCGCCGGCGGTCTTGTCGCATACTCTTACGAAGCCGTCGTCTCGGGTGCGGCCAATTCGGGCAAGGTGTCGGGGCATGTTGCGGGTGGCATCGTCGGTAGTGCGACCGGTTTTGGCCATGGTTTAAACGTCGTCTCTAAGGCTTCGAATACGGGTACGATCCTTGTTGAAGGCGATTCTGTCGTAGTTGGCGGTGGCATTGTTGGGTATGTTCTGCGCACTTCTTTGAGCGAAAGCTTAAATTCTGGCCTGGTGCAGGGCTCTGCGGATTCGGATACCATTGCTCTTGGAGGCATTGTCGGTAAGGCCGATTCCATCAGTTCTTTTTCGAAGATGGGCAACTGGGGCCGCGTGCATGTGATTTCTGCCAATCGCGCGTATGCCGGTGGCCTTGTGGGGCTCTTCAGCGGCAGGACTGTTTCGTCGGGCAGTATGCTTTACCATGCGGGAGGCTTTACACAGTCGTTCAACTACGGCCCGGTTCATGTGGTGGCTTCGAATGATTCTTCATATGCGGGCGGCATCATTGGCTATGCAAATAACATTGTGCTCCAGGATGCCTACAACAGGGGTGTCATAAAGAACGAAGGCAATACGCAGGCGAGCTTTACGGGCGGAATGATTGGCGGCGCCACCTTCTTGACTCTTTTTGAAGGCTACAGCTTCACCGATACGCTTACTGGAAGCGGTGTGGGTGCGCTTGTCTACGCAATCAATGGCAAGAGTAACATTGTGAGTACCCTTTATTATGGGGATGAAAAGCTGACTTCGCCTGCAGTTGCGGAACTTTTGAATGATCAAAGCAATATCTACGAGGATATCGAGCAAAAATCTTTCGAAGAGATGAAGGGTAGACTCGCTTTCCTTGAGGAGGCTGGCGGTATGTGGACGCTCGGGAATTGCCTCCCGAAATTGCCGTTGGATACGACCAAGACGTGTGAAGTGAACGTGGTGAAGGACTTCTTTGAGGAAGGCTTTGCCGATAGCGTGGTTTACCTCTTGGATGTGGTATATGCCCCCGATACGACAAGCGGTGAAGAACAGCATGCCGATACTACTAGCAGCGAACAACATGCAGACACTACTAGTCACGAAGAACATGCTGATACTACTAGCAGCGGGGAAAAGGAAGATCCGTCTCATGTGTTGCCGAAGGTAAAACCGCTCCCGTTGCATATCGGCGTCCATGAACGCGATATCACGGTATCGGGATTGCAGCAGGGCTATCCGGTGCTCGTGTTTGACTTGCGCGGTCGCCTGGTGGTGTCTGCCCGCGCCCATAACGCAGAAGTGAAACTTTCTGTTCCGCATGCTGGCCGCTATCTGGTTCGCAGCGGGAAGCGGTTGGCTCTCGTGAACATCCGGTAGAGCCGTTGAACGCCCATTAGAATGATGCTCGCCTCCGGGCGGGCATTTTTTTTGCATAGACTAGTAACTAATAACAAAAAAATATTCTTAGCGCCGCGAGGCGCTTTTCTATATTTTACAGCAACTTTACAAGAACAACAATTTACCGCCATTAGCCCGGACCGGTGGCATGGGATGTAAAAATCCGGTAAATGGCGCCAACATAGGATGGCCCTATAATTATGACTTGGATGGCTTTAAAGATGCTCGGGTGTCTCGCCCTGCTCATGTTCGGTATGAAGTCCATGAGTGAGGCACTTCAAAAGATGGCTGGTCCGCAGCTCAGACATGTGCTCGGTACCATGACCACAAACCGTTTCACGGGTATGCTCACCGGCATGTTCGTTACAGCCTCGGTACAAAGTTCGACCGCCACCACGTTGATGACGGTCTCTTTTGTTAATGCGGGGCTGCTCACGCTCGTGCAGGCGATTTCGATTATCCTCGGCGCCCACATCGGTACGACGGTTACCGCGTGGATTATGAGCCTCGGGTTCTCGTTCAACATCGCGAACTTCGTCTACCCGGCTTTCTTCATCGGCATCATTCTCGTGTACCTAAACAAGAAGCGCGTGCTGGGCGAATTCCTGTTTGGTGTCGGCTTCCTCTTCCTCGGGCTTACCACCCTCAAGGAAACGGGCTTTACCGTGGTGCAAGACCCGGCGGCAAGCGCTTCCATCAGCGCCTTCTTTGCCCGCTTCAGCGACCCGAACTTCTTCAACTCGCTGTTCTTCCTTGTGATGGGTACGGTGCTTACCCTGTGCGTGCAGTCGTCCGCGGCCATCATGGCCATCACGATGATCCTCTGCTCTACCGGCGTGCTCCACATCGACCAGGGCATCATGCTTGTGCTCGGTGAGAACATCGGTACTACGATTACGGCTAACATCGTGGCGCTCTCCGCCAATACGCAGGCGCGCCGTGCAGCACTCGCTCACTTTACCATCAACGTCATCGGCGTATGCTGGGTAATCATCGTGCTCAAGTGGTTCCTCGCTGCCGTTTGCCACGTGGTCGGTTTCGACCTCAACATTCACATGGGTGAACCGGGTTACGAGAAGAACCTCGCGAAGATTTCCGTGGTGCTCGCGACGTTCCACTCCGCGTTCAACGTGTCGAATACCTTCTTGCAGATTTGGTTCATCAAGTTCATCGAGAAGTTCGTGTGCAAGGTCATCAAGCCCAAGAAATCAGAAGAAGAAGAGGATTCCCGCCTGCACTTCATCAGCTCTGGCTTGATGGGTACTCCGGAACTTTCGCTTCTCGAGGCCCGCAAGGAAATCAGCCTGTTCGCGACCCGCACCCGCAAGATGTTCAACTTCGTGCCCGACTTGCTCGAGATGAAGGAAGAGAACGATTTCGTGAAACTGTTCGCCCGCATCGAGAAGTACGAGGGCATCAGCGACAACATGGAAATTGAAATCGCGAAGTACTTGAACCAGGTTTCTGAAGGCCGTCTGAGTCCGGAAAGTAAGACCACCATCCAGGCGATGCTCAGGGAGATTTCTGAAATCGAAAGCATCGGCGATTCCTGCTACAACATGGCTCGCGCGATCAACCGCAAGTTCCGCAGCAAGGAAGATTTCACCGCTGAACAGTACGAACACATCAGGCACATCATGCACCTTTGCGACAAGGCGCTCGAACACATGATTGCCGTACTTGACGATGCCCAGCAGGTGGATGTGAATCACACGCTGAACATGGAAAACGAAATCAACGATTACCGCAAGCTTCTGAAAGAGAAGAATATCGCCGATATCGAAAACCAGAAGTACAGTTACCAGATGGGCGTGCACTACATGGACGTGGTGAACGACTGCGAAAAGCTTGGCGACTACGTGGTGAACGTGGTCGAGGCGCATGCCAACAGGAAGTTCTCGACCTAATGTTGTACCGAAGCGCTGCCGTGCGCAAGCACAAGTGCGTCCATCAGTTTTTTTGTGCGCCGTACTCATGTACGGCGTTTTTTTTGTTTTGTAAAATCCATGTAAAGCACAAATAAAACCTTTGCGAAGCCTTTGTTTTAAGTATTGCATTGACTATGATGACTTTTTATCTTGATAAAGGGAAAATCCGCAAACTATGAATACGATTTACATTGTTGAAGACGATTCCGAAATTCGCGAACTGGAAGCTTACGCACTTAAGAGTAGCGGTTTCGATGTGAACGCTTTCGACTGCGGTAAGGTCATGGACGAAGCCGTCAAGACTTGCGTGCCGGACTTGTTTATCCTCGACATCATGTTGCCGGGAGAAGATGGCCTCAGCATATTGAGGCGTCTCCGCGCTCAGGAAAATACCAGGAGCGTTCCTGTCATCATGATTACCGCCAAGGGCTCGGAAATCGATAAGGTAAAGGGGCTCGACGCGGGAGCGGATGATTACATCGCGAAGCCTTTCGGTATTCTGGAATTTATTTCTCGCGTGAAGGCGTTGCTCCGCCGCTCGGGTCGCCTGAATGCCGACCCCGGGGAACAGAAATCCCTGTCGCTCGGCGGAGTCCTCATTGACGAGGGCAAGCGCGCCGTTACCGCCGGTGGCGAGAATGTGGAACTGACCTACAAGGAATATGAGCTCCTGAAACTTCTCGTGTCGGACCCGGGGCTTGTCTTTTCGAGGCAGCAGATTCTTGAAAAAATCTGGGGCATCGATTTCAAGATGGACACGCGGACGGTCGATATGCATATCAAGACTCTCCGGCAGAAACTGGGAGCGTGCGGCGCGATTATTCAGACGGTACGCAATGTGGGGTACAAGGCGCAATGAAGGGCCGCATAAGGTATAGCTTGATCTATATGGGGGTGGTTGCGGCCCTGTTTGCGGTCTACTTTACAATGCGGGTTTTCGAAGGCGAAATGGCTGGCCAGCTCAAGAGCCAGTTGCGCGAGAACTTGCGCCTGATAGAGACGGCTTACGTTATCGACACTCTCGGTAGTGAACCCCAGACGCTTGCGAAATTTGCAAGCAAGGATCTCCGCATAACGCTCATCGATTCTAAGGGCGGAATCCTTTACGATAGCGACGCCGAAGCGGTCAAGATGGAAAACCACAACGACCGCGAAGAGGTCATTGATGCCTTTGCGAAGGGCGTCGGCGAAGACTTGCGCTATTCTTCTACTTTGCAGGCGAAGGTGTTTTACTTTGCCAAGCGGCTGAATGATGGCAACGTGTTGCGACTCGGAATGCGCCAGGCGAACTTGCAGCAGGTGTTTTCCAAGACGGTTCCGTACCTCATTGTGCTGCTTGCGGCCATTGTCGCCGCGTCCATCTTGATTGCGATTGGGCTTAGCAGGGCGTTCATCAGTCCGCTCCAGAAGCTGGTGGACCAGCTGGGCACACCCGAATTGATGAACATCGAGAACGTGTACAAGGAAATCGCGCCCCTTGTCAATACCATCCGCAAACAGGACCTTGAGCTGCAATTGACCATTGAGCAGCTCTCGAATGAAAAGCAGAAGATCACGCACCTGAAGGACGAGTTCACGGCGAATGCTTCGCACGAGCTGAAGACTCCCTTGACCTCCATTTCGGGCTATGCGGAACTTATCGAGAACGGCATAGCGAAACCTGAAGATGTCAAGGTGTTTGCGGGCAAGATCCACAAGGAAGCGCTTCGCCTGCAGTCCATCGCGAACGACATCATCACGCTTTCGAAGCTGGACGGCCAGCAGGGCGAACTGTTCAATCTTAGCGAGAAAGTCAAGCTCTGGAACGTGGCGCACGGCTGTGTCGAAAGCCTTAGCCTGAACGCGAACAAGAAATCCGTGCTTCTTTCGCTGAAAGGCAATAAGGCTGCGGAAATCCAGGGAAACTCGAAACTGCTTTATGAGATGGTCTTTAACTTAGTGGATAACGCCATTCGCTATACGGAGCCGGGCGGCAAGGTTTCTGTGGTTGTGGAACCGGGCGCCATCGTGGTGAAGGATACCGGAATCGGAATTCCGGAAGAAAGCCAGTCGCGTATCTTTGAACGCTTTTATCGCGTAGACAAGAGCCGTTCCAAGGAAACCGGCGGAACGGGGCTCGGGCTTGCGATTGTAAAGCACATAGCGGAAGTTCTCCACGCAACGATTCACCTGAATTCGACCTTAGGGATTGGGACCGAAGTCAGGATTGGTTTTAAAGTATGATTCTTGCAATTCTTAAAATGATTGGCTGCCTTGCGCTCCTCATGTTCGGCATGAAGACGATGAGCGAAGGCTTGCAGAAACTCACCGGCGGGCACCTCCGCGCAGTCCTTGGCACTATGACCAAGCATCGCCTGGGCGGGCTCCTTACGGGTACGTTTGTTACGGCTGCCGTGCAGTCTTCGACGGCGACTACCGTCATGACCGTTAGCTTCGTTAATGCTGGCCTGCTTACGCTTTTGCAGGCCATTCCTGTTATCATGGGCGCGAACATCGGTACTACCGTCACGGCGTGGATCATGTCGGTATTCGGATTCCAGTTCAACATGAGCAGTTTCGTGTGGCCGTTCTTCGGGCTCGGCATCGTACTTTCGTACGTGCGCAAGAACAGCGTGAAGAGCTTCGGTGAATTCGTGTTCGGCTTTGCGTTCATGTTCTTGGGCCTCACGACGCTCCGCGAAAACGCCGTGGCGATGGACCTCTCGCATAACCAGGCGGTTATCAACTTCTTCGCGTCTACCGGCGGCTGGGGCATTTTGAGCACGCTTCTCTTTTTGCTTCTGGGCGGCGTCTTGACGATGTGCGTGCAGTCCTCTGCCGCCATCATGGCGATTACGCTTATTTTGTGCAGCAGCGGCGTGCTCCCGATTTATCAGGGCATCGCGCTCGTGATGGGTGAAAATATCGGTACCACGGTCACCTCGAACCTTGCGGCGCTTTCGGCGAGTACGCAGGCGCGGCGAGCGGCTTTGGCGCACATGCTCTTCAACGTGTTTGGCGTGGTGTGGGTGCTCATCATATTCCACCCGTTCGTGAACATGGTTTGCCATGTGGTGGGTTTCGATCCGAACTTCGTGCCGCAAACCGAAGAAGAAATTGCGCGTGCGAGCGTGCGCGTGACTTATGCGCTTTCCGGATTCCATACGGCGTTCAACCTCTGCAACGTGGCAATCCTCATCTGGTTTATCAAGCCGATGGAAAAACTCATCTGCAAGATTATTCGCGAGAAGGTGGACCCCGAAGATTTCAGCATCAAGTTCATCAGCGGCGGCCTCATGAGTACCGCGGAACTTTCGCTTTTCGAAGCCCGCAAGGAAATCAACCTGTTCGCCGAACGCACGCTCAAGATGTTCCGTTTTATACCTGAACTCCTCAGGCTAAAAGATGAAGCTGCCTTCGTGAAGCTTTTCGCTCGCATCGAGAAGTACGAAAGCATCAGCGACAAGCTGGAAATGGAAATCGGCAAGTATTTGAATAAAGTGAGCGAAGGCCGCCTGAGTCCCGAAAGTAAGACCAAGTTGCAGTGCATGCTCAAGGAAATTTCTGAAATAGAGAGCATCGGCGACGCCTGCTACAACATGGCCCGCGTTCTGAATCGCAAGTTCAGGTGCGGCGAGGACTATACCGAGGAACAGTACCACCGTATTGATTCCATGATTCAGCTTTGTGACCGTGCCATGGTCCAGATGATCGATCTTGTCGAGAGCAAGCCGGGGGCGAGCTCGAGGGCGGTCCAGACGCTTGAATCCGAAATCAATGATTATCGCAAGATGCTCAAGGAACTGAACGTGAACGACCTGAACGCGCAGCGCTACAGCTACCAGATGGGCGTGCACTACATGGACCTGATAAACGACTGCGAAAAACTCGGCGACTATGTGGTGAATGTGGTCGAGGCGCATGTTAATAAGAAATTTTCTACATAAGACAATTTGCCTATAAACGTCGCGATGCGGCGTCATGCTCGCACTCGCCGTACTAGTTGTACGGCTTCGGTTCGCATTCCTGGTCTCGCTCGTTTCTAGGCAAATTTTGGCAATTGGTAGACGTCACACCGCAGTCGCAAAGCGACAAGTGTGTCCATGGATGCTCTTGTCGCGCCCGAGGCGCGCCTGCGGCATGACGTTAGTAGTAAGATTTTTTATAGTCCCGAGATTCCCTCGAATACGATTTCGTCTATATCAAGCTGCGAGCCGTTGAATATGAATATGCTGAATATTCCTATTTCATGCGAGATGTCGTCCCAGGCGACTTGGTAAATTTTGTCGTCCAGCGTTTCCGCTCCGGGGCGGAGGATGACTTCGGTCCATTCCTCGGTCGCTTTTATGTGCCACAGGGCCTTGTTGTAGTTGTTGCCTACGATTTCGCGGTAATGCTCAAGCGCAATGGCAAACCTGCAGTCCCCGCGAACCTTGATGCGTATGGCGGTAAGGCCGCTCATGTCGTAGTAGCCCGAGTCGAGCCCGATGTGTGTCCCGAACATGACGTAGCCCGAATCGGCGGTAGTGTATCTTGCGGAAAGGTATTTGCCGCTGGAGTTGCCCACCAGAGCTTCCGTAAAGTTGTTTGCGCTGTCGGGCCTCTCGAAAGAGGCTCCCTTGTGCGCCGCGTAGTACCAGCCGTAATTCGGGTATGTCTTCGCTAGGTTGTTCAGGCTGTCGCCGTCATCGAAATCCTCGAATATGTATTCGCGGGTTATTCCCGACAGGTGCACGAGCGTGTCCGCTTCGGTTCCCGGTTCCAGAGCCACGTCCGCGATGGTGGAGTCTCCTGCTACGACCGTGAATAGGCCTGCGGGCACGTGCGCGAATACGTAGTCGCTTCCGGAGAGGTCCGCGAAATACGGAGTCGATTCCAGCTGTATGCCGGTAGAGAGACTGCCCGTGTCTTGTGCAGAGGCTCCCGTGCGTACCGTGAGCGATGCGGACGGCAGCAGTGCGATTTCGGGGACGGAAGAGTCGACAAAATCCACCTGCGACCAGCTCATGAGCGAAGAATCTTCGCCCGCGATTCCTTCTACAAAGCAATTCCCCTGCGTGCAGCCATCGATGCCTTTCGGGAACGAGGCAAGCCCGAGGGTATCGGAAATGGAGCTGTCGACAACGGAGATGTTGGCCTTCGAATATACTTTCACCTGGGCGCGCGGGAGCGGCTTGTTCGCCCCGTCGACGACCATCACGGCGACTCCGTTTGTCGTCTCGCTTGTGGCGCCTGTCGATTCGCGCCCGGGATCCGTGCAGCCGACGACAAGTGCGATGCAAGACAGTATTTCCAAAACCTTCTTCATCAATCTTCCTTTTTCATCATCGGGAATAGCTGAAAATTTAGCTGATAGACGCTGTCGCAGACCTGCGGCGGCATAGCGTTCACCACGTTTACGATAGCCTTGCGCGTGTCGGCGAGGATGTTCCTGATTTTCTCGATTTGCGAGGAATCGAGCGCCATGGTGAGCGTGCTGATGTCGCGGTTCTCTTTCGGGGTGTTCGCGATCGAATTGCGGGCGAGTTCCGCGATGCTCTTCTGGTATTCGCTGATGGATGCGCTCAGCCAGTGCTCCATCGTCTTCAAATGCGCTTCGGTGGGGACGGTCCTCCCGTCCTTTCGCGTGTGGACCAGCTCTAGCTGCAGAAGAGATTCGACGGCGTTCTGTACCTGAGCTGCGGTAAGCTTCGGAATGCAGGACTGCCCGAGCGCGGCGGCATCATTGGGCCCGCGGTAATCGAAAACGTCCAGCGCCGAGCGTATCATCGGGTAGTACCATTGCTGGAAATAGCGGTAGCGCGCCTCGTCGAGTTCGCGGCATGCGGCGGGACGCATCTTCTGGAGCGCTTCGAAATGCTTGCGTACCTGTTCGTCGTTTTTCGCCTTGCCATAGGCCACCATTTCGCGGAAATATTCAGCCTTCGCTTCCTTGAAATGGAAAAAGCGCACGAACGCCTCGATGCACTTTGAAGAGACGTGGCGTTTGCTTTGCAGGATTTTCACGAGAAGGCTTGCGTCCATGTCGACTGCGGCCGCAAAGACGCGGTAGCTGAACGTCGGGTCCAGCGACTTTTCGAGTTCGTAGAACTTCTGCAGGAACTTGCGGTAGTCGGAGAAGTCGTATATGTTTATTTTGCTTTTCGAGAACATGGCTGCTTTCCGGTTATAAAATAGATTCTTATCTATAATTTTTCAATTTTCAAACTCCTTTCTATATGATTTTTTTTGGACGTGTTGACATTTTTGTCCACACCTGTAGACAAAAATACCCCGCAAGAACTGGGAAAAAGGTAGATTCTATACAACAGGAGTTTAAAAACTCCTGGGAAAGCATCGAAATTGTCAACGACTCCGATGCAAGTGTGCAGCGTTTGGAGTGGCGTTTTCATGTAGGCCGCGACAGTGGCCGATGAAAACACATTCACACTCGATGAGTTGTGGGGTTGGTTTAGGGAGAGCCACTCCAAACGCTAAGTCTTTTTGCTCCTCAAGGAAACGCTCGGCTTTGCCGGGCGTTTCTTATATGGATGGAAATAAAAAACGGCACTCCGAAGAGCGCCGTTTTTGAGTTGTATGGTTTGTTAGAGAGAAACCTTGAACGTTCTGCTGCCGACCTTCACGAGGTACATGCCCTACTTTCTGTACGAGCCCGAGGCCCCTGGTGGTGCGGACGACCTGGCCCATGTGGTTGTAGACCGTGATTGCCAAGCCCTGGGCGCCAGAAACTTCGATGTAGTTGTCGGAAGTCTTGTAGACGGCGACAGTGGCGAGGTTTGCCTGTTCAACCGGCAGAGCGATGGTCGACGACGAAGAAGGCGGAACGACGACGCTGCTGCTCGATGCAGGCGGAACGATGCTGGAGGAAGAAACGGCGCTGCTGGACGAAGCGATGCTGCTGGAGGATGCCGGTGCGGCACCGCCAGAGATGACGATGTCGCCTGCGTTCGGCACGGCGTCGAAGTAGACATAGCCGCCATCGATCTTGGATTCGAGCTTTGCGCCGGCCTGCGTCACTTCGGCCTTGGAGCCGTCGTACTTGACGCGGATGGAAAGCGGGTAGTCGTACTTAGAAACGTTGTCGGCGATGTTGTGCGTGAGCTTGACCGTGATGGTGCCGCTGCCGCTGGCTTCAACCTTGGAGGCTTTGCGTTCCTTGATGTACATGGCAACGTGGCCCATCGGGGCGACCCAGATGTCCTTATCGTTCTGCTGGGCCCACCTGAGGGCTCCATCGATGGCGTTGATATCCGTCGGCGAGTAGTTGGCGTTGCCGTTGCTCTTGCCCTGGAAACCATGGGTGAGGAATGCAACCCACCCGTTTTTGGAAATGACACCCTGCATCTTGCTGGTGAAGCCGTTTGTGTTGTTGATTCCGCCGTTTTCTGAGCCAGTCATGATTGCCGGAACTTTGGCCCAGTTAGACGGACCATCCTTTCCCATATCGTCGGACATGCTCTGCCAGCTACCGTTGCAGATACGGCCCACGATGTAGTTCTGCAGAACGGCGCTTTCGTTCGGGACGTTGCAGTTCGGATAGGCGACGGTGATGATGCCGTACTTTTGGTTGATCTTGCTCTTGATGTTGTTCTTCGAGGAGGCTTCTTCGCCGCTCATGTTGTTGCCGTGGCTATTGCTATGGCTTGCAATTTCGTGACCTTCGTCAGCCAAACCCTGGAAACCGCTCCAGTTGGGGTTCCAGTTCACCACCAGGTTGAATGTGGCCTTGTAGCCATACTTCTTGAACATCGGACCAGCATCGTTCACGTGGCTCGGTGCGCCATCGTCAAAAGTGAAAGAGGCGGCACCCTTGCGGAAGCCTGCCCATGTGCCGATTTCGGCGGTCTGAGCGAACGCGGCACCTGCGGCAAAAAGCCCTACTGTGGTTGCGGCGATGAGAACTTTTTTCATAATATACTCTCCATAATTATGTTTTATATCACAAATCTATATTAATGGTGCTTGGAATGTATGTGGAAGGGGGTGTTTTTGTTGTATAACTTTGCAACACAAAATTGTCGTTTTTTGATGAAAAAAGCTGTTTTTTACAATTGTTGTAAAAAGTTTACATGATGGGAAATAGTATGTTCCGGTATGTCGGCATGGGGCTTCAATTATCTATATTGGGGTTATGATTTTCGACGAGATTGTGAACGACGCCTACGAGGAGCGGGAATACCCGGCTCTTTTAGCCTTGGCCCATGAATGGTCGGGTACGAGGCCATTTCGGGCTCTCCGTGTATTGGTGGCGACACCTGTCTTTAGGAACACGCTCTTGCAGTACCGCGCGCTTATCGCGGGCGGTGCGGATCTCGTCGTGGGTGTGGCAGGCTTGGATTCGGGCCATGAGGGCGCGGGTGCCGATGCCTCTAATGCGGGTGCCGAGATGCCCTGCGACCCGGGTATCGTGGAAGTCTTGCGCGGGACCGGAATTCCTGTAATCGGGGTGCAAGAGGCGCTTGAGATGGAGGCGGCCGGCCGCGGGTTCGACCTGATTCTGGATTGCGCGGGCCAGTTTTCGGCGTGCCATCCGCGATTCGGGTTTGTGGAGCTCACGCGCAGCGGCGTGCAGTTTTACGAGAAGTGCGAACATCCGGTTTATGTGGCCGACAGCGGGATAGTGAAACGCATCGAGACTTGCCTCGGAACGGGGGAGGGTTACGTGCGCGCACTCGCTCAGCTCGGGTATGATTTCTGCTTAGATTCGGGTATTGACGGCTTAGATTCGGGTCGCGACGGCGCCGGCAAAAAGTTTGTCGTGTTCGGGAGCGGCAAGGTGGGGCAGGGTATCGTACTGCAACTGCTGCGTTCCAGAGCCGATGTCCATGTGGTGACGGACTGCTCGCGCGGTTCCTGCGCGTTCCTGGATGCAAACGGCGTGCCGGTCACGGACTGCAACGATTTGGATGCGGTCGCGTCGCTCGTGCGCGGTGCCGACTTCGTGGTGACGGCGACAGGCGTGAAGAGCGCACTTGACCGCCCGCAGGTGGTGGAAGCCCTGCTCGCCTCGGGTGCGGTGCTTGCCAATATGGGCGTTGAGGACGAATACGGGCCAGGCGTTCCGTCGAGTCGCGTGCTCGCCGAAAAGAAACCGCTGAATTTTATCCTAGAAGAACCGACGCACCTCAAGTACATCGATGCGTCGCTCGCTTTGCATGCGGCGCTCGGGGAACTGCTCGTGAACGAGGCCCGCGAATGCGTTGCTGGTGGTCAAGATGCGCGCGGCCCGATGCCTGCAAAAAATGCGGGCCCCATGGACCCGCCAAGTGAATTGGAACAGCGCATCCTCTCGACGACGATGCAGGATGGCGTTATCGGTCCTGAACTCTGCGAGATGCTCGGCGGGTTGCCGAATGAAAGCGACTAGCAAATGCCTGCATGCTTCACATGAGCATACACATGGCGAAGCAAAACACTCCGAAAAGGAATGTTGCTATCACGCTCGTCCGGTAGTCGTTGGGGTGGGTCTCCTCGTAATAAAGCTCTGAGAACAGCTTGAAACGCTTGTCGATTATGGCTACGATGCCGAACAAGGTGCACGAACAGAGTGAGGTGATGCCGACTACCATCATGGACCCTCCAGCCACAAAAGGATAGAGAAATCCCGCTACAAAAAGGATGATGCAGAATGCCCTGATGATAAAAGACATCCTGTGGGGAGTATTCTGATAGTCATACTCTAGCTTTTCGGCTTGTTCCTTTAGGAGTTCGTCTATCCGGTCTTCAATGAGCGACCATTCGTCGGAAGAGTCGTATTCAGGAAGTTCGTTAAGACGTTTTTTCAACTCGTCGAGAGAGAGCTTCTTGACTTCCTTCTCATACGCTTCGATTTCTTCGTCAGAGAGCAGCATAAATTAAACGCAACGGACTGATGAATACTAGTTCTTCTCCTTCTCGAGCTTCACGAAAAACTTCTTCGTCTCGCGGGCGACAATGCCAGAGAGCAAAACCAGTGCCACGAGGTTCGGGAAGGCCATGAGCCCGTTGAAGATGTCGGCGCTCGTCCACACCGCGCTCACCGTGAGGTAGGGGCCGATGAACACGGCGGCCACGTAGAGCCAGCGGAAGGCGAGGATGGCGTTTTTCTTGCCGCGTCCGATAAGGTATTCCAGGCAACGTTCGGAGTAGTATGCCCAGCCGAGGACGGTAGTGAACGCGAAGAACACGAGCGCCACGGTAAGGACGTAGGGTGCGATGCTTGCGCCGGCGGGGAGGTTCGAAAGCCCGCGGGTGAACGCTTCCATGGTGATGTTCACGCCCTGGAGCCCGAGTTCCGGAGTCCATGCGCCTGTCACCACGATGGCAAGGCCCGTCATGGAGCAGATGACGATGGTGTCGATGAAGGTGCCCGTCATGCACACGAGACCCTGGCGAACAGGTTCCTTGGTCTTGGCCGCTGCGGCAGCGATCGGGGCCGAGCCGAGGCCCGCCTCGTTACTGAAGATACCGCGGGCGATACCCTTCTGCATGGCGATAAAGATGGTGCCCACCACGCCGCCGGTGACTGCGCTCGGGTTGAATGCCGCGCGGATGATGGTCTCGATGGCTGTCGAGATGTTCGAGAAGTTGAAGCCCAAGATGAGCAGGCAGAAGATGATATAGAAGATGGCCATGAACGGCACGATGTAGAGCGCGACCTTTGCGATGCGCTTGAGCCCGCCGATGATGACGCAGGCTGTGAACGCCGCGCAGAGCAGGCCCGCGATGGCCGTGGAGTAAGAGACCGAGTTGCCGGCGAGGTTGATGAATTCGCCGGTGGGGATGACCGTCGCGACCGCCGAGGTAATGCCGTTCACCTGCGTGATGGTGCCGATGCCGAGCAGGCCCGCGAGCACGCCGAACACGGCGAACAATACGGCGAGCCACTTGAAGTTGAGCCCGAAACGTTCCTTGATACCTGTTTCGATGTAGTAGAAGGGGCCGCCCAGAACCTTGCCGTCGTTGTCGACCTTGCGGTATTTGACCGCGAGCAAGCCTTCGGCGTACTTGGTGGCCATGCCGAAGAAGGCGGCGACTTCCATCCAGAAGAGCGCGCCCGGGCCGCCGGTACCGATGGCGGTTGCGACACCCACGATGTTACCCGTGCCGACGGTGGCCGCAAGAGCCGTGCAGAGCGCCGCAAAGCTCGAGACTTCGCCTTCGCCTTCCTTTTCGCTGTGGAGCATGTAGCGCAGCGCGTTGCCGAGGTTTGTCACCTGCAAGACGCCGAGACGGCTCGTGAGCAGGATGCCTACGAAGAGGACGATGCCGATGAGGGGAATGCCCCACACGTAACCGTCGATGGTATCGAGAAAAGCGTTAAAGGCTTCCATTTTTACTCCCTTTTTTTTAACGGCACCGCTCCCTAGCATGTCATCCCCGCGCAGGCGGGAATTTTTACCAAAAGGTCGGGTGCCTGTAACTCTTTGATAGGCAAAAAGATAGGAAAATTTTGGACGGTGGCTGGTGTTGTGTCTGTTTTTTGCCGGAAAAGGTGCTACAAAGGGGCGGGGGTGGCGTTTTCCTGTACGCAAACATACTTGAAATTGCGGGTCTTTTTATGGCGAACTCGCCATAATTAAAATTCACTCTCCGCCGACACCATCCGCATTTCCTCCACTATGGGGTGGTACATTTCCGGACATTCGATTTGCATGATGGTCGTAATCTTGTTGCCGCCGTCTTTTGACGATGCTCCGCAATGGAACAACTTCTCGCTGCGGGTGCCGTAATCTAAAAACACATAGCGGTCGTGGAACTTGCGGTTCGGACGGTCGATTTTCAAGGAAATATCGGGTCTAGCCTTTTCGTAATCTGCTTTTATTTCTGGGGTAATCCTGCCGTTCAATTCCTCACTGAAAATACGTACGCTCGCATTTTTCGCAATTCCGCGCAACAAGTCCAGCGTTTTCACGCCCACGTAGTTATCTATAATAATGATTGACTTTTTCGCCATGCTGTAAATCTTGGTAAAGGCGACATCGGACTCCAGTTTCTGCCCGTCAAGAATCAGGAAATGCTTGTAAGTCGTCGGATCGATGAAATTTTCCATGACCTTCTGAAGGTCAAGATTCATCTTGCCGAGATCTTCTCGCATGTCGTGGACTTCTCCGGAAATAGTTTCGACCCTTGTGGAAACGGACGCTATTTCGCGTGTGTTTTGAACTGTCTGCACGGCGAATTCTGCGATACCGGCGTTTCCGAGCAACTGCTGGTTTTCGGCAACGATATAGTCCTTCATCTGCTTGAAAAGACGAATGAGGGCCTTGCTTTGGGCGATGGCTCGCTCGCCCTTGAGAACCGTCATGAGCATATAAATGCCCTGCTCGGTAAAGGCGAAAGGATTGTATTTAATGTTTGATCCGCGACCGCCTTTGTTCAAGGCCGATTTTTTCGACCTTGAACATGTAATCACCTCATCAGACGTTAATTGAAAACGAAAATCTTCGTCAAATTTTTCGATATTGTTCTTCACCTGTTCATTGAATCGCTTGGTCGTGTACCCGTAAATCTCCGCCAAATCGGCATCGAGCATCACCTTGACTCCGCGAATCGTGTAAATCCGGGACTTCAGGAAATTTTCGTTTATCAGGGAAAAATCGGGCTTTTCGTCAGCATTCGCCGGCAAAACCTCTTGCTTTTTCATCTATACCTCCTGCCCGCAAACAAGCTTGAAATTGCGGGTCTTTTTTGCTCACGTGCAAAATATACATTCCTTGGCTGTCATATTATGACAATCGACGAAAATTGTGAAAAAATGGCGTTTTTGAGGTGAATCGACCCCCGCAGACGGTCAAAATCGGCATTTTGGCGCTTTTCTATGGCCTCGCGGTTGCGACGACACCTTTTGACAGCGGAATCTAAAATCAGTTGTCAAGTTTTCCTTGACAACTACTTTTTGTATAGAGGGGGAAGACTCCCCCTGGCTCCAGCCCCGGCCGAGGTCCCTGAGCCTGCCGAAGGGCCGCGGCCCCCCACTGCGGGCTCAGACGCCGCCCCGCGACGCCCGATTTATTACCAAAATGTCCTATTTGGCACGAAAAAAATGAGAGTGTCATCAATTGTCATTTGGAGAATATATATTGTAGAAGAGATGGCAACTCCAAAAGCGATTGTACAAACTCTGAATGAGTATTTTGACTTAATAGAAAGACTTGCTTTGAAAAGCAGGTCTTCAAATGCTCTATATGAGCAGATGATTTTTGATGAAGCCATAGCCTATTTCCAACAGAATAAGGAAGATGCCCTAAGAGCCTTTAGAGTGTTGGTCAAAAACGGAATCTTGCGTCCTATTGACCAAGATGGGGCGTATATAATACAAAAATACACAAAGGATTATGTTCTAAATCTTGTTAAGGAACAAAAACTCGGCCTTGCAGAAATAGTTAAGGTTGAAGCAGAACGTGCTGGACGACTAAGTGATGACGTTCAAAAGGCTCTTGAAAAGGGTGATTTGGCTCTTGTTCAAAGTAAAGCATCAATGATTATTGATTTGATAGATGAGATTCAAAATCACTTGGAGTCGGATAGGAACGCTATCAAAAACATAATTGAACGGGCGAAGATTATGCCTCCTGATACGCCGTTGAATCTTCGTTATGGAGAAGTTTCGGACTGCTTTGAACAATACGTAGAACCAATGCGTCAATTTCTAGGAAACGATGCCACTGGGTTCCTCAATCTGACTTTGACCATAGAAAAACAGTTAGCCAGAGGGATGGATCTATGCAATGTCCAAGCAGGATCTTTGTCTTCTTGGTCAAGAACGATGAAAGGGGCTCAAAGCCAAATACGTATGCTGCGAACGCAAATCAGAGAAAATTTGGCGTTGTTCCAAAATGAATTGGCTCCTCTTCGTAATAGGGTGACAAAAAATAATAGGATATCCTGTTCCGTGGTTGCTCTTTTGGCAAAAGTCAGGAAAAAAGGGTTAAGGAAAAGTCTAAATGTGAAGACTCTCAAATTAGGTGGAAGCCAAAGAGATGTTCGGTTTTCGCTAAGCCCTTCGGTTAAGGAGTTCTCGGCAAAAGTTTTGCAATATACTCCGGCTAAGTTTAGTTTTCCAGAGGAATTGGTTTCGAATAATGACGATTTGATGTTACTACGAATAGATGATGTTGTCGAAAATTTAAAATTGTGCAAAAGACGGATTCCTTTGATGGAATGGCTTAAGGAAAACTATCCCGAGCAAAGTGATAGAACATTGTTATCTGTTTACCAACAAATCTTGCAGCGCGAACCGAATAGATTGCGTCAATCGGATTCTTGCGAATCAACGAATTTAAAGAATTATAGAATTACATACTATCCACATATTTTGGAGAATGCTGTATGAGTTTATCAAAAGATCTCGAAAATCTGAAGTATGTCAAAGATGTTTTTAGTCAGCTTGCTGCTGGACGCCATATTGATGCTTCTGCTGATGCTGAATGGTGGAATGCTTTGCAAGGTGAATATAAAGACGATTATGCGATACTTTTTAAACATTTAGGAAAGAAATTAGAAATTGATCCGAGGGGCTTTGCATATTTTAATTTTGATGAAGATGCTAACCAAAAAGCAGCACAACAGGTTGCTTTGTTGTTCCTGTTAATTCTGGATAAAAAATACGCTGACGGTGCTGATTTGCTTCGGTTTACAAGTTGGAATTTGGACCCTGTGTTCTTTGCAGAACTGCGAGAGAAAAATAAAGAATTGCTCGTGCAAGAAAAATTGGATTCTGATGAGGCATGGAATAGAGTTGTTCATAAGGCAGAAACTCTAGGTTTTATTAATAAAGATGATTCTTGCTATACAATGATGTTGCCCTGCTGGCGATTTATAGACTTGTATCAGGAATTGTCTGATGGTGAAGCCGAAGATACTGCTGTAGATAATGATGCTAACGAAGATTCTGAAGATTTTGTTGAAGAGGATTATGTATGAAAAATGAATATGGCCTGCGAAAGTTAGTTTTGATAAACAGTGCCAACTACGAAATTGCCGAGGTTCCTCTTGACGATGCCGTTTCTATTGTCGGTCCGAATAATTCTGGAAAGACAAGCTTGATTAACGCTCTTCAGTTTTTGCTTATTAGCGATAAACAGCAAATGGTTTTTGGTGCCCATGACAGGAATTCTTCGCTGAAATTTTATTTTCCGTATCCTAGTTCATATATATTACTTGAAATGCAACTGAAAAGCGGCGTTGTTGTTGTTGGTTGCGTTGGCAAAGGTTTTTCTAACGAGTATCAGTATTTTAGCTATGAAGGCTCTCTTCACATAGAAGATTATAAAGATGAAGATGGCAGTATTATTGAAGAGGCTTTCCTGAAAGAAAAAATGCGGGAAAAGGGAATTTCAATTAACAAGTATCCTCGTTCAACAGAATTCTTTAATAACCTTTATGGTAAGACAGGTTTAGCGTCATCGGATTTAGACATTCAATTGTTTTCTGTAGCGGCTTCGCTTAGGGAGGTTTTTCAAAAAGTTCTGATAAAAACACTTCATCTTGATAAACTTGATTCTGCGGACATTAAGAGATTTCTTCTTCAAATTAATGCTGTTAATTATTCCAAGGAAGCCTTGTCTAGAGGTTTTGATTTCAAGCGGGAGTGGAATGAAGCGTTCCAATCTGTGGATGAAGATGAACTTCAGTATCAGAAATGTAAAGAATCATTGTCTTCAATAAACGAACTAGAACGAAAATATAATCGACTTCGTGAACTTCGCGGTAAAATTGGGACGATGCGTTCTTTGATAAATGAAGGTTTGAGTCGGTGGGAAGAATATAAAAATAGCGAAGACGAACGTTTGAAAACTGAATTGGCTAGTATTCAAGCTGAGGTAACGGAATACGGGAAAAAACATGATGAAATAATCTTGAATAATGAAGAAATCAATCGTAAATTAGGCGATATAGAATCAAAAAATAATAGATATGAGGCTTTGAAAAGCCAGTATATTCTCGATGTTGATGAGAAAGTGCTGAGGCGAAATCTGGACTCTTTGAATAATCAGGTCGCAGCGAAACAGACGTTGTTGAATACAACTCAAAAAGATAATAGCAGGTTCATTAGTAGACGAATAAAAGAGTTGGAAGCCGAAATAGGCCAGAATACTAAGAAACTAGAAACTGGTGAAAAAATATTCATACGACAGATACAATCTATACTTAATTCTGAAGAATTGGACATTCTTTATAATCTTGTCAACCAGAGAATACTTTCTTTTAGTGTAGACGAACTAGGAGATATTCGTTCATTTGCTGAAATGTATAAAGCATGGCTTAATGGTCAAGGTGATGTTTTAGAATTAAATGGACTGACGCTAAATAGGCGAGAAATTTTAACGATGGGGCATTATGAGGAAAAATCTTCTGAGGAAATTCAAGAAGAGATTATTTCAAGTAAGGCTGAGTTAGAGAAGTATAAAGAACGCCAAAGAGCTATTGAAGATCGCGAGAACGTTGAGAATGAGTTGAGAGAATTGGTCAATAGGCGAGACTTGGCGCAAAAAGAGTTGAATGATTATAATGAGTTTGTTGAATTGCGCTTGTCGGAAGCTGAACGTAATGATGAAAGAGTAAAGCTTTCTGAATCGTTTCAAGAGAATTTGAACATCTTGAAAAAAAATGATGAAGAAAAAGGAAAACGCCAGTCTAAAGAACGCGAAATAGCCGGCAAGATAAGTGATTTGAATAAAAGAAATGACGATATTTCTTTATGGAGAAATAAACGTCGAGATTTAGAGAATTACGCAGAAGTTCTGGAATTGGCGTATCTGCCATATATTTATGACGGTAATGTGATGGAAGAACTTCCTGAATTGCTGAAAAATCAGGTGGAAGACTGTAACGAGCTAGATTCTGTTTCGTCAAGTAAAAACCGAATTTTAAGAGATCTTGAACATAGGGGATTTACCAAATTTATTGGTATAGAGCAAGAAGATGAAATGACTGAACGCATTCTTGATTACGCTCATACATTGCCAAAAGAAGAGGCTGCCATACGGCATAATCGCCATGTGGCAATTACGCGAGTTGGAAATGTTCTCGTTGAATTAGTCAATCAGTATGCAACTTTTGAAAATGATTTGGCCAAGTTTAATGTGTTGATTACTAAAAGACGTATTTCTGACTTGAAAAAACTTTCTATTGAGATAAATCCGCGAGATATTCTTGATGCTGTCAAAATAATAGCAAGGCATAACACTGATTCTGCCGATTCAATGGGATTGTTTAGCTCCGATGCAAAAGAAGAATTTGCGGGAAATTCTGAAGTTTACAAGGCTAAAGAAAAATTGTTCCGATTCTGTGATAATAACGATAAACTCAGACTTGAGAATCTGTTTGATTTATCTATCAAGGTGCAGAAAGAAGGTGAGTTAGAACAGAATCCTAGCGACTTAAATGCAATTGGCTCCAATGGAACCGTTCTTATGGCGAAACTTATTTTTGGCTTGGCGTTACTTCATTGGATGACGGATAAAAAGAATGCGACGACATCAATATGTTATCTTGATGAAGCTGCTAGCATTGATGATGAAAACCAGAAAAAGTTGATAGCGGCGGCTCGTGAATTTGGTTTTGTTTTGCTTTTCGCTTCCCCGACTGTACAAACAACTGTTCGTTATTGCATTCGTATTGAAAAGAGAAACAACAGAAATGTTGTCACAGACAAACAGCGAATAACGCTGGATCCTATTGAGGTACGTGATGAGGAATAATGTTTGGGTTGACATTTTGAGAAAAATCTATTCTGAAAGGGAAATTCCTTTTTCGTCTGTGGCCCAGTCTTTGCGAAAAGAATTAGAGGTTTGGTCAGAACGAAAGGGGTGTATTTCTGTTCAAAAAGTTGGTAAGGGAAAGATTTTTAAGGTTGTTGACGAAAAAAGCCTTGAATGGGAAATAAATCGTCTTGCTCCTAAAAATGATTTAGAAAACCTTCCTGCTCGCGTTCAAAACCTTGCAAAAAATAGTAATACAAAAGCAGGACAGACTTCACTTGATTTTTCCTATTTCCTTTGCAAGGCTGTAGGAGGTGATGTATTTGTTGATGGGGTAGATGTTTCGGAAATCACAAAATCCCTTGGATGTTTTGCCTTGCCGGTGGGAGATGACTCTAAAGGGATTAAATGCAACGGGTCTTTGCTGCTCGTTGAAAATCAGCAATTGCTTGATGATTTAAGATGGGTCCCTGCAGATTTCAAGGGTATAATTCTTTATTATGCGGGAAATTTGTCTGCTCGATTACGTGCGTGGCTGAAGAAGTGCTCTTTTGTAAGTGTAATTCTTTTCCCTGATTATGATGCTGTTGGAATAAACAATTATGCGAATCTTGTAGAAATGTTGCCTGACGCTCGATGGTATTGGATAGATGATTGGAAAAATAAGTTGATTGAACATGGTTGTGGTGAACTTAGAAAGAAAGGAAATCAAGATACTCTATTTGAAAATTTATGGAGTCGTTTCAAGGAAAAAGGATTTCCTGATGAAAAACTGGAAAGCCTAATGACAGAAATTCGAAGACAAGGAAAAATGCTGGAGCAAGAAGTTGTATTGATTTAGCTTTTCCTTGTTCTATATTTGTTTTTCTGCGTTAGGGATAGTTACACGCTAGTGCCGAGACTCGCATGGCGAGGCTCGGTGAGCCTTGCAGGGCAAGGCGAGTATAGCCCGACCCGGCGACCTTCAAAACAACTGGGGTCTGGCTCCTTCGACTTCGCCCTATGGGCTTCGCTCAGGATGACACATGCGAGCCGGGGAACGCCCAACTATTGTTTTCTTGAAAAAGAAGGGTGTTTTTTCGCTCCAAATGGGCGAAAAATGGCCAATTTGCGCACCCTTGGCCTTTTGTAAACTTTTTTCTATATTTGGCCCCAAAAAATCAAGGAGCCAAGATGAGTAAGGATTTGAAGGAAAAAGCCCTCGAATACCACGCCATGGGCAAACCCGGCAAAATCGAAATCGTGCCGACCAAGCCGCACAGCACACAGACGGACTTGGGACTCGCTTACACTCCGGGCGTCGCCGCCCCCTGCTTGGAAATCGAGAAGGACAACAATCTCGCTTACGAATACACGGGCAAGGGAAACCTGGTCGCGGTGATCAGTAACGGTACCGCGGTGCTCGGCCTCGGTGACATCGGCGCGCTCGCTGGCAAGCCGGTGATGGAAGGCAAGGCGCTCCTGTTCAAGATTTACGCCGGCATCGACGTGTTCGACATCGAAATCAACGAGAAGGATCCGAAGAAGTTCATCGAGATCGTGAAGGGTATCGCCCCGACGTTCGGCGGTATCAACCTCGAAGATATCAAGGCTCCGGAATGCTTCGAAATCGAAGACACGCTGAAGGCCGAACTCGACATCCCCGTGATGCACGACGACCAGCATGGTACGGCCATCATCTCTTCTGCGGGCTTGCTCAACGCCATCGAAGTGGCGGGCAAGAGCATCCGTGACGTGAAGATGGTGGTGAATGGTGCGGGTGCTGCCGCTTGCGCCTGCACGCGACTCTACCTGTCGTTGGGTCTCAAGAAGGAAAACTTGGTGATGTGCGACAGCAAGGGCGTGATTCGCAAGGACCGCAAGGGCCTTACCGAGGCGAAGGCCTTCTTTGCGACCGACCGCACCGATATCGAGACGCTCGAAGACGCCATGAAGGGCGCCGACGTGTTCGTGGGACTTTCGAAGGGCAACATCCTTACTCGCGAAATGGTCCGCAGCATGGCCGACCAGCCGATCGTCTTCGCGCTCGCGAACCCGACTCCCGAAATCAGCTACGAAGAGGCCATGGCGAGCCGCGGCGACTTGATTTTTGCGACGGGCCGCAGCGACTACCCGAACCAGGTGAACAACGTCATCGGTTTCCCCTACATTTTCCGTGGCGCCCTCGACGTGCGCGCGACCTGCATCAACGAACACATGAAGCATGCCGCCGTCCGCGCCATTGCGACGCTCGCCCACAAGCCGGTTCCGGATGTGGTGAATATCGCCTACAACGCCCAGCGTTTTACGTTCGGCAAGGAATACTTGATTCCGAAGCCGCTTGACCCGCGCCTGCTCACGGAAGTCTCCATCGCTGTGGCGAAGGCCGCTATCGAAAGTGGCGTGGCCCGCAAGCCTATTACCGATTGGGACGCCTACTACGACAAGCTCCGTGACATGATGGGTTACGACAACAAGCTCATCCGTCAGTTCAGCGATACCGCCCGCAGCAACCCGAAGCGTGTGGTGTTTGCCGAAGGCGGAAACCTCAACATGCTCAAGGCCGCCGTCCAGGCGAAGGTCGAAGGTATTGCGCACCCGATTCTGTTGGGCAACGCCGAACGCATCCAGATGATGGCGCAGAAGGAACAGCTCGACCTTACGGGCATCAAGATTGTGAACCCGCGTTCGCCGGAAGAATTCGAACGCCGCCGCAAGTACGCCGAAATCTATGCCGAAGAGAACGGTCGCAACGGCGTGACCTTCGAAGAGGCCCGCGACGACATGTTCGAACCGAACCATTACGGCATGATGATGGTGAAGCTCGGGGATGCCGACGCGCTCATTACCGGCGGTTACTCCAAGTACTCCGAGACCATCGAACTCGCGAAGGAAATCATCGGCATCCGCGAGGAATACAAGCACTTCGGTGCCATGCACATCCTCAGCACCCGCAAGGGGACGTTCTTCTTGGCCGATACGCTCGTGAACCGCGACCCCGATGCCGAAACGCTCGTGGATATCGCGAAGCTTACGCACGACGCCGTGCGCTTCTTCGCTCACGAACCGGTGATGGCGATGCTCAGCTACGCGAACTTCGGTTCTGACAAGGAATCCGCCCGCGGTACCGCCAACAAGGCCCGCGACGCCGTGAAGATGATTCACGAACAGTTCCCGGACTACGTGCTCGACGGCGAAATGCAGGTGAACGTGGCGCTCGACAAGGAATTGCGCGACACGAAGTACCCCTTCAACAAGCTCAAGGGCCAGACGGTCAACACGCTCATCTTCCCGTGCCTCTCTTCTGCGAACACCACTTGCAAGATGCTCCTCGAAATGGGCGTGGGCGAATCCATCGGTCCCGTGCAGATGGGCTTGAACAAGCCGGTGCACTTCACCGACTCCGACGCCTCCGTGCACGATATCTTCAACCTGACTGTCGCCGCCGTCATCGACGCGATTGTCCAGGAAAAGAAGGACGAAGAGAAGAGCCGCAAGAAGTTCGACAAGATGTGGTAAGGACTGCGCCTCGCGCGTCCCGCCCCCCAAAATACAGAAAGAGCCCGATTGAATCGGGCGTGGTGATTTAAAGAAATATCCCCCGCGGCGAATGCCGCGGGGGACTTCCACACACCCTTAGGTGTGTTCCCCGGCAGAGACACCTCAGCGGTGCCGGGTATTTTTTACTTCAGCATAATCTTCTGCACGAGCTGCTGGCTGCCCTGCCTTACGACGAGCATTGCGGGGCCGCGGTAGTCGCTCGTGAGTTCCACGCGGTTCATGCCCCTGTTCGCGGTGAAGTTCTTCTGCGAGATCACCTGACCCATGCTGTTCATGAGCGTCGCCTTCGCCGGAGCGTTCTTCGAAGCGCTGAACGAGGCGGTCACCATGCCGGGCCTTACGTTCACGAGCATCTTGGAGGAGCTTGCGACGCGGACGGCCTTGATGGCGTCGGATCCGCTGAGGGGGACTATCTTGCCGGTGGCGATACCTTCGAGCTGCGGTTTCTTGTCGAAATCATCGATAATCTCGGTAGTGCCGTCGGCCTTGATGCCCTTGATGTAGTCGATGGTGATGGTGCCGGTGACCTGCGTTCCGTAGAGGTTCAGGCCGATGGCGTTCGCTTCATTGAGGCCCGTGGGTTCGGTGCGGAAGTCTTCCCACTTGATTTGGAAAGTCTGGAACGTGGTGGCGTCGAGTTCCTGGTCGGCCTGCTGCAACACGTTGGCGTCAAACCATGCCCAACTTCCGCCGGTCATCATGAACAGGTCCATGGAGGTCCAGCCGTATTCGGAACATTCCTTTTTCGGATCGGTGCTGGTGCAGCCACCCGCCGTCTCGACGGAACCCTTCATGCGGATTTCAAGGCCCACGTACTTGGAAAGGTCCTTGCTGTCGTTGGAGAGGTTGATGCGGAGCGTTCCCGTTTCGCTGGAGTCGGTGGTCTTGGTCGCATAGGTCACGAGCACGCCCTTGCCGTTTCCGGTTTCGGGGACTTCGTTTTCCTTGACCAGGCTGTCGAGATTGCTCTGGTTGTTGCCTTCCTGTCCGTAGGCCTTCTGCAAGGCGTTCAACACATCCGGGTCGAGAATGCTGTAGGTGCCCTTCTGGCGCGTAATGATGGTCATGTTGCCGTCGTCTTCGGCGCCGGTATCCCAGACGTAGGGGACGATGCCGTTGGCCTTCGCGTTCTTGGCGACTTCACCGTAGAAGAGGGCGCGGCCCTGCAAGTGGAGTTTGAGGTTCGCGGCGTCGGTAATCTGGCCCGTGCGTTTGATGGCGCCGAGTTCACCGATAATCACGGGGATGCCCTTGTCGCAGAACATGGTCTTCAGTTCGCCGAAGGCCTTCTTGATCTGGTTCGGGGTGCCGAGAGCGTTGTTGTCGATGCTGTTGCTGTACACGTTCCAGCCCATGTTGTGGGTTTTATCCGTAGTGCTGGCGAGACCTGTGTAATAGTAGTACTGCGTTCCCCATTCTTCGTCCTTGTTCAACAAGGAATACTGATACGGGTAGTAATGCACTTCGGCCATCATGTAGCCGCTGCCCGCCGGGTCGGTGGGGAAGTTCTGGCTCAGCATGGGAGCCATGTCCATTTCGGTACGCGGCGCCTGCACGATAAGGGTGCGGGTGGCGTTGTTGCCGCCGGCGCTACGCACGGAGGTGATGAAGGCGTCGTAGTAGCTCTTCAGAACCTGCATGCGGGTGTTGTCGAATTCCCACTGGGTGCCGTTCCACGGGTCGTTCACGCCCGGTTCGTTGGCGCCAGCAAAGAGGAGGTGCTCGTCGTAGTCCTTGAAGTAGGTGGCGATCTGTGTCCAGAAGGCGGCCTGGCGTGCCTTGGTGGTGGCTGCGCTGTTGGCGATGTTGTTTGCGCCGCTGCGGGGGCTCGCTGCGACACCGTCATATACGCGGTCTTCGAGCCAGCCTTCGTCCCAATGGGAGTTCAGCACTACATACATGCCTTCGGCGATAATCATGTCCACCACGTCTTTCACCTGTTTGAGCCAGGCGGCGTTGATGGTGGGGTTGGTAAAGTCGCTTGCCTTGCCTACGTGGGTGTAGGCATCGTTGTCGGCTGTGCCGCCGTTAGCTTCGATATCCTTGGCGAGGGCGTCGGAGTGGGAGTACCAAGCGCAGGGAATGCGCACGGTGTTGAAACCGGCAGCCTTGATGGCCTTGATGTAGGCGGCGGTCGGGAGAGGGTTGCCCCAGGCGGTGGGGTTTTCGGGCACTTCCATGGTGTTGCCGATGTTGTAGCCCATGCCCATGGGTTCTACCAGGGCGGATGCCTTGGGTAGGGCGAACGCGCTCGTTGTTGCGAGCAGTGCTGCGCCACAGGCGATTCCAAACATTCCAATACGCTTCATTATAGCTCCTTGCGGTTGCGTTTTTATGAAAATAGATTTGCAGGGAGTTTATACGAGCGAAAATGTGGGTGCGCCCGATATTAGCGTTTTTATATGTACAACAAACGTAAATTAAAGTTTACAAAAGTAGCGGGGAGAACTGATGATTTGCCGGTGTTTTGCTGACTTTTGTACATTTTCCTGTGATTTACGTCACAAATTAGGCGTCCATGCCGCGGATGATGTCGCGGAGGCGGGCCGCTTCCTCGAAATCGAGGCGAGCAGCGGCTTCTTTCATTTGGCGTTCTAGGTCTTCGAGTTTTGAAGATGCGGAGGCTCGCTGGAGCAGTTCGGCGTTTTCGGCGCGCTTTGAAGTGCTCGGGCCGTATGTCATCCCCGCGGATGCGGGGATCGGCTTTTTCTTTCCAGAACCTTTTCTTTTCGTCTTGCTCGAGGGCTGCAGCGGTTCCATCGGGCGGATGCCGAGGTTCTCTGAGCCTGTCGAAGGTTCGTCTTCCCAGTCCTCGTCGACGGAATCGTCACCGATGTCACCGAGCGGGTCGTTGATTCTCAAATCGTCTTCAAGCTTGCGGGTCACGGATTTCGGCGTGATGCCGTGTTCCTTGTTGAATTCTTCCTGCACGCTGCGGCGGCGGGCGGTTTCGGTGACGGCCTTTTCCAGACTGTCGGTCATGTTGTCGGCGAACAAAAGCACGGTACCGTTCACGTTGCGGCTCGCGCGCCCCATCGTCTGGATGAGGCTGCGGTAGTTGCGGAGGAAGCCTTCCTTGTCGGCATCGAGAATTGCGACCATGCTCACTTCGGGCAGGTCGAGGCCTTCGCGCAGCAGGTTGATACCCACGAGAACGTCGAATTCGCCGGTGCGGAGTCCGCGAATCAGTTCGTGGCGTTCCAAAGTCTTGATGTCGCTGTGCAGGTAGCGTGCGCGGATGCCCGCTTCCACAAAGAAGTCGGTGAGGTCCTGCGCCATCTTCTTGGTGAGCGTCGTGACCAGCACGCGGTCGCCGTTCTTGACGACTTCCTCGATGCGGTAGAGCAGCACGTCCATCTGTCCCTTGATGGGGAACATCTCGATTTTCGGGTCCAGAAGTCCGGTCGGCCTGTTAATTTGTTCGGT
>CACXXH010000023.1 GCA_902771595.1 Fibrobacter succinogenes
CGCGCGCTGTTGCCATTGATTCCCGCCGTTGCGGCATCGAGCCCGTTCATGGACGGCAAATACTGCGGTTACCTGGACGGACGCATCGAAACCTACCGTCACAACCAGGAGAAGATTCCGAGCATCACCGGGAAGGTCATCCCCGAAGCGGTATTCACGTACAAGGAATACGAAGAGCAGATTTTCAACAGGGTGAAGGCGGATATCGCGCCGTACGACCCCGAACACCTGCTCAACCACTTCTTCTTGAACAGCCGTGGTGCTATCGCCCGTTTTGACCGAGGAGCCGTGGAAATCCGCCTGGTCGACATTCAGGAATGCCCCGATGCGGACATCGCGATTGCCGAATGGGAAGTCGCCGTCTTGAAGGGTCTTGTCGAGGGACAATTTGCGAATGAGTCGCAAATTCATTCACTCGATACCGACGCCCTCGCAAAAATCCTCCTCGCCATCACGCATTCCGCCGAAAAGACGGTCATCAGCGACCAAGACTTCCTGAAAATCTGGAAAATAGACGCCAGCGAAATCACCGCCGGTGAACTTGTCCAAAAAATAACGGAAAAAGTCAAAAACAAGATTTCTTCGCACTCCCAGGAACTGCTCGCCAGCATGTTCAAGCGCGGCACGCTCGCCAGCGCCCTCGTAAAAAACGTCGGCGCCGACCCCGACCGGGACGATTTCGTGTACGAATACGGAAAATTGGCAAAATGTCTGGCAGAAAATAAACTATATGGAATATAAAAGAATATATTTCAAGGAGTACAACCTAAAATCACCAACATAAACCGTCAACGAGGGGTCATATGTTCCAAATGACAAAGAAGCGGTCTATTCTCGCGGAACTCCTTTTCTGCGTACTGGTCTTTCTCGCCTGTAACGATACCGAGTCGTTCCCTGTCGAAATAGGGGATACGGGACCAGAGACTCCCCCAGAAGAAACGGCAGCAACTGATTCAGCAGCAACCGACTCAGCTACAACCGATTCGGTAGCAACAGGTTTCATCTCCGAGGACGATTCCAGTTTCCACTTTGTCCTTGGTAAAAACGAAATAACATCCAGCAACCTGATCCTCCCCTATCCGGCAGATTCATTCTTGACCAAATTCGAGATTGGCGATATCGTGACCGCAACGATAGTCGGCTACGACACGCTCGACATCCCGGTAGTCGAATCCTCCAACGATGCACCCATTGCGGGAATCTCGCTCAAGGCGGTAACAGGTTCCAACGAACTAGCCTTGACAATCCATAACGGACGGCTGGCGGAAATCCTTGGAATAACCGTAGAAAAGGCGCCCATCGACGTCTACTTATCCATGAAGGAAAAAGGCGGTTTTCTGTTCGGCCTCGAAATGCGGTATTTCCAATACATGGATTACTACACGGAAAATTACCCGGACCTTTCAATCGAGGAATTTGCGAATTTCAGGGAAGTCCGCACCACCGGCATGGGGAAAAACAAGCTGTACCGTTCTTCTAGCCCCATCGACCTTTGCCTCGGTCGCAACTTCTACGCCGACTCGCTCGCAAAAGAAGCAGGGGTCGCCACGTTTATCAACCTGGCCGACTCGGAAGACAACGCCAGGAGTTTCGACAGATTCGACAGTTCCTATTACTCGTCACAAGACGTCATCTTCTTAGCTTTGCCCGTTGAATTCTTTTCAAAGCCTTTCAAAGAAGGAATCACAAAAGGATTCCGCTTCATGATCGAACATGACGCTCCATATCTGGTGCACTGCACCTACGGCATGGACCGCACTGGCTTTACGATCGCGGTTCTGGAAGCGCTGATGGGAGCGACCTCCAAAGACATCGCAAAAGATTACGCGAAGACCTTCACCAACTACTTCAATGTCGTAGACGGAAGGCAAGTTGCCCTGAATGAAGAACAGGCGGGATTTTTCGAGGCCGTAGTCCTGAAGAACCTGAAAGCGGTCTACCATGCCGAAGGTATAGAAATCCCCGACGCAAGCAATGCCGACTGGGCTCCGGCTACAGAAAAATACCTGGAGAAAATCGGAATGACCCCAAAAGAAATTTCCGATTTGAAGGACAAATTGAAATAATGAAACTGATGCTCACCTGCGAGCACGCGAGCAACCGCCTGCCAGCCGCACTCAAAAAGTTTGTGCCAGCGGACGTGCAAACGTCACACCGCGCATACGACATCGGCGCCTTGATGGTTTTTCGCAAGTTGGTGAAATTCGCGAAGCCCGAGTTTTATAGCGAAGGAAAGTTCTCGCGCCTGTTTGTCGACCTGAACCGCACCATCACGAACAAAAGCGCTTTCAGCGAATATTACGGGAAGCTTGAGGCCAGCGACAAGGCCGTCAAATGCTCGACCAATACCGCCAAAAAAATGAGGGCACAGGCAACCGCCTATTGGATGAAATACCGCGAGAACGTAGAAAAGTTCGTCGCAAGTTCGCTGAGCTCGCCGAAGCGAACCGCAACCAAACAGAAACACGCCGCAGGCAAGAAAGGCGCGGAAGATGCGGCCATCGTCCACCTGGGCATACACAGCTTTACGCCCGCACTCAACGGCAATGTACGCAACGCCGACATCGGCATTCTCTACGACCCCACACGCCCGCTGGAGCGCACCTACGCGAACGTAATCAGGGACGAAATCAAGCGCCTGTACCCGCACATGAAGGTGCGTTTCAACTACCCGTACAAGGGCTCGTCCGACGGGCTCACCACCGCATTGCGCAAAAAATTCGGTCCGCACTACGTGGGAATCGAAATCGAGATAAACCAGAAATTCTTCATCTAAAACTGCGGGCGCATCGCCCCGGACAGGCATTTTTTCTACATTCGGAATATGCCTGAAAAGACCTTATTACTGCTTGATTCCTACGCGCTTGCGTTCCGCATGTTCTACGCGTATTCGCAGAACCCGCTCAAGAACAGCCAGGGCGAAGACGTCTCGATGATGCACGGTTACTGGGGTGCGGTGCTCCGCATCTTGGCAAAGCACAACCCGACGCACTTCGCGATTGCGCGCGACGTGGCGCACACGAAGACTTTCAGGCACGAACTTTACCCTGACTACAAGGCGAATCGCGGCCCCATGCCCGAAGAGATGGCGGCGCAGATGCCGCTGCTGGGCGAAAGCCTCGAAGCGAGCGGAATTCCGCTGCTCTCGGAACCGGGTTACGAAGCGGACGACGTGATGGCGAGTACCGCGACGGCGGCCGTCGAGGCGGGTTTCGACCACGTGGTGATTCTCAGCAAAGACAAGGACATGTCGCAAATCGTGAGCGACAAGATTCACCTTTTCCACTTGACCAAAGGCGCCGACGGCATCGACTTCGGACCCGAACAGGTTCTGGAAAAATACGGGCTCCCGCCGGAAAAAATTCGCGACTACCTCGCGCTCATGGGCGATGCGAGCGACAACGTGCCGGGCGTGCCCAAGGTGGGCCCGAAGACCGCCATCCAGTTGCTGAACGACTACGGCGACATGGATAACCTGTACGCGAACCTCGACAAGATTACCAAGAAGGGATTGCACGACAATCTGGAAAACAACCGCGAGAAGGCTTTCTTGAGCCGCGAACTCGTGACGCTCCAGACGAAGCGGGCGTTCAGCGGGAACTTGGACGCCCTCGAGTACAACGGCCTGCATGTAGATACGCTTGCGCAGATGTTCAAGGACCACGAAATCAACAGCCTGTTGCGCCTGCTGGAAAAGGTCCCGAGCAAGACGGGATTCGTACGGGACGGCGACCCGAATAACGCGGGTGCGAAGGGCGCGGAGGGCACTGGAAACTCAACGGGCGCAGTAGTGGAAGGCGCGGACTTCGCAGTCGATGTTCCGCCGCCGTACATTTGTGTCGACACCGAAGAAATCTTCGAGCAGATGAAAGCGGAATTCACTGCATCGTCTTTGATTGGCGTGGATACCGAAACCGACGGGCTCGACCCGATGCAATGCAACCTGGTGGGCATCTGCCTCGCCTCTGCCGGCAACGACGGCAAGGTCGCGAAGGGCTACTACATCCCCATCGCGCATACGGATGAAATCGGATTCCCGTTGCCCGCAAGCAAGGGCGGCAATTTCGACTTCAATAAGGCGAAGGAGTGGTTCTGCGCATTTTTCGCCGACGCCGCCCCCGCCACACCCGCCGCAGGCGATGCTTCGGGCAGTAAAACGTCGCGAGCCTTCGTGTTCCACAACGCAAAATTCGACCTGCACGTTCTCGCCCGCGCCTTCAAGATTCCGCAATCCGTTATCGACAAGGCGAACATCGTCGACACGCTCATTGCCGCCTGGATGCTTTCGCCGGGACAGTCCGGTCTCGGGCTCGACAACCAGGTGATGCAGCGCCTGCAGCACGAGATGATCCCGATAGAGAACCTCATTGGCCGCGGCAAGAACCAGATAACATTCAACCGCGTTCCTGTCAAGGACGCCACCGAATACGGCGCCGAAGATGCGGTCTATACCTTACGCCTGTGGGAACCGCTCCGTCGCGAACTCGAGAAGCTCGACTACGTGAAATACTTCTTCGCGCAGGAAATGCCGCTTTTGAAAGTGCTTTACCAGATGGAATCCGTGGGCGTCGCCATCGACGTTCCGGCCCTCAAGGCGCTCGAACAGGAACTTGCACGCCGCATCGAAAATCTCGAAAAAGAAATTTGCGACATGGCGGGAGTCGAATTCAACATCGGTTCTCCCAAGCAACTCGGCGACGTCCTTTTCGACACGCTCGGGCTGCCCGAAATCAAGAAGCGCAGCACCGACGCGGTCGTGCTCGAAGAACTCAGCTACAAGGCGCCACACCCGATTGTCTTCGCCGTCATCGAGTACCGCGAACTCAAGAAGATGCAGAGCACCTACGTGTCGGTGCTCCCGACTCTGGTGAACTCGAAAACAAAACGGATTCACACCAGCTTTATCCAGTGGGGCACTGCAACGGGTCGCCTCTCTAGCCGCGATCCGAACCTGCAGAACATTCCCGTTCGCCGCGATCCGAACCTGCAGAACATTCCCGTGCGTAGCGACTTGGGCAAAAAAATCCGCGCAGCGTTTATCCCGCAGAGCAAGGACAACGTAATCCTTGCGGTGGACTACTCGCAGATTGAACTCAGAATGCTTGCACACCTGAGCGGCGACAGCGCCCTCATCGAAAGCTACAAGGAAGGCATCGATATTCACGCCCGCACCGCCGCCGCGATTTACGGGGTGGATCTCGACGCCGTCACGAGCGACATGCGCCGCGACGCGAAGGTGGTGAATTTCGGCGTCCTGTACGGCATGACGGCTTTCCGCCTATCGCGCGACCTGAAAATCCCGATGTCGCAGGCCAAGGACTTTATCACCGGGTACTTCGATATGTACCAGGGCGTTCAGCAGTATATCGAAGATACCAAGGCGGCCGCCCACCGCGACGGCTACGTAGAAACCCTGTCGGGCCGCCGCCGCTACATTGCGGGCATCGACAGCAGCGACCGCATGGAATCGCAGATGGCAGAACGCATGGCGGTAAATACGCCGGTGCAAGGCTCCGCTGCCGACCTCATCAAGATTGCGATGATCCGCATCCAGAAGCGGATCAACGAAGAGAACCTCCCGCTCCGCATGATGCTGCAGGTGCACGACGAACTCGTGTTCGAATGCCCGCGCGACCAGGTGGAAGCGATGGCCCAGATGGTGAAATCCGAAATGGAAGGCGCAATGCAGCTCAAGGTGCCGCTGGTGGCGAGCGTCGGCTACGGCGAGAACTGGCTCGTGGCTCATTAAGAGACCGTTCGGCTCACACTCCCGTAAGGCTTCTCCGGCTTCGCCTCACTCTCGCCGACACGACTCGTTAATACGAGTCGCTTGCGGCTCACTAAGAGACCGTTCGGCTCACACTCCCGTAAAGTTTCTCCGGCTTCGCCTCGCTCTCGCCGACACGACTCGTTAATACGAGTCGCTTGCGGCTCACTAAGAGACCGTTCGGCTCACATGAAACCGCCCCATGGGGGTGTTGTAACCTGTTCAATGGTATTTTGCGGGCGACTCATGTCGCACGGTCTTTCCGCCGTTTATCTATATAAATTATATGATGTTGAATGGGGTCCCGAACCGGGATGTAAAAAAAGGACTTAAAAATGAAACTTTTTCTCAAAAAAATTGCCATTGTAGGCGCCCTTACGGCAGTAGCGGCTTCGGCAGCCACCCTCCCCACCGCCAAGGAAGTCCAAGCCAAGATGGGCATGGGTTTCAACATCGGCAACTCCATGGAAGTGCCGAACAACCCGACATTATGGGGCAACCCCTTCCCCACACAGGCCCTGCTCGATTCCGTGAAGGCGGCAGGCTTCAACACGGTGCGCATTCCCTGCGCATGGGATAGCCACACGAGCGGCGGCAAGGTCACCGAGACCTGGCTCGATTCCGTAAAGACAGTCGTTGACTACGCGATGCGCGCGGGCCTCTACACCATCTTGAACATCCACCACGAAGGTGAAGGCGGCTGGTTCCAGAGCAACATCGGCACGAGCGTCGACAACGGCATCGACACCAAAATGAAGAACTACTGGACGCAGATAGCGAACAAGTTCAAGGACTACAACGAACGCCTGATTTTCGCAGGCGCAAACGAGCCCGGCCCGAACGTGAACAACTGGACTGCCCAGCACGTAAGCACGCTGATGCACTACTACCAGACCTTCATTGACGCGGTGCGCGCCACGGGCGGCAACAACGCCACACGCACCCTGATTATCCAGGGCCTCAACACCGACATCGACAAATCCGTCAAGAGCGCACCCGTGAGCACCTTCCCCACCGACAAAGTCAGCGGCTACCTGATGTTCGAAGTGCACTACTACGACCCGTATCAGTACACGCTCATGACCAAGCAAGATGACTGGGGCGCAAGCGAACCGATTCTGCCGCAGTACTACTACGGCGATTACCAGAAATCCGGCGAGCCCAAGCGCAACGCGGGTTACAACGCCTGGGCGGGTTCCGTCGATTCCAAACTTGCAGGCATTGAACACCCCAAGGAACAGTTCGCCAAAATGAAGACGAACTACGTGGACAAGGGCTACCCGGTCATCGTCGGCGAGTTCGGCGCGAACGTACGCTCCCCGGAACTGAGCGGATCTGACCTGAACCTCCATAAGCAGGGCCGCGTGCAGTGGCACAAGGATGTGGTTTCCGCAGCTAAGCAGTACGGGCTCACGCCTATCCTCTGGGACATGGGCAACGAGAGCAACACCAACTACGACAACATGGCCTACATCCGTCGCCAGAGCAGCCCTGTGGGCAAGGTGCTCGAAACCGACGTCATCAACGCGATGCGCAGCGTGTATAACCTCGGCAACTATGTGAACACGGGCGTCACACACGTGGAAGACTTCATCACGGGCGGCAGCGAACCCACATCCAGTTCCTCCGTACAGCCGGGATCTTCCAGCTCGTCGGTACCCGTATGCGACGCCATGATTCCCGAATGCGGCTGGCCGGAAGCCCTCCACCCGGTCATCAGCGCCACGGGGGTCCAACTCCACCGCGAAGGCAACACGCTCTACGGTACCGGCAAGATTATGCTCTTCGACATGAACGGCAATCTGGTGCGCACCTCAGGCAACACCGCCGACAAGTCTACCTTGCAGTTGCAAGGAATCAAGCAGGGGCTCTACATCGCGAAGTGCGGCAACAAGACCCTGAAATTCATAGCAAAGTAACCACACAAACCCAATCCAAAAATCCCCCGGCTTGACCGCCGAGGGATTTTTCACATTCGTCATGTTCGCGACAATTACACGTCAACCACTTCAGTCCAGCCGAACGGGTCTTCCGCTTCACCGAACTGGATAGCAGTGTACTTCGTGAAGAGTTCCGTGCAAACCGGGCCCGGATTCTTGCCGTCACCGTAGGTGAATTCCTTGCCGGCAACCGGATCCACAATCTTCTTGATCGGGGTAATCACGGCGGCGGTACCGCATTCGGCGGTTTCGCTGAATTCAGCGAGTTCTTCGAACGGAACCTGGCGGCGTTCCACGGTGTAACCGAGGTATTCGGCAAGCTGCTGCAGGCTCTTGTTCGTAATCGACGGCAGAATGGATTCGGACTTCGGGGTCACGTAGGTCTTGCCCTTGATGCCGAAGAAGTTTGCCGGACCGCATTCGTCGATGTACTTCTTTTCCTTTGCATCGAGGTAAATCGTGCTGGAGTAGCCGAGCTTCTTGGCTTCGGCGAGGGAAAGCAAGCTGGCAGCGTAGTTACCGCCGACCTTCACCGTACCCGTGCCCTGAGGAGCGGCGCGGTCGAAGTTGCGGCTGATCATCATATCCACAGGCTTGAAACCGTCCTTGAAGTACGGGCCAACCGGAGTCACGAACATCAACAGCAGGTATTCGTCGGAGGGCTTCACGCCGACTTCCGGGCTCGTACCGATGAGAAGCGGGCGGATGTAGAGCGTTGCACCATGACCATACGGCGGAATAAAGCGGGCGTTGGCCTTCACCACTGTGTGGACCATCTCGCGGAACAGCTCGACCGGCGGAACAGCCATGAGCACGCGGTTCGCGGTGTTCTGCATGCGCTTCGCATTCTCGTCGACGCGGAAAATACGGACCTTGCCGTCCTTGCCCGTGTAAGCCTTGAGGCCTTCGAAACCTTCCTGGCCGTAGTGCAAGCAAGTAGCGGCCATGTGGATGCTGATGTCCTTGGAAGAAGAAAGTTCAACCTTGCCCCACTTGCCATCGCGGTAGTAGCAGCGGACATTGTAATCGGTATCGTAATAACCGAAGGGGAGCGTCTTCCAATCGACAGTGTTCAAATCAAGCATAATTTAACCTTTTTTGCAGTTTGTGCATTTTTAAAGGTATCATTCGGTACCGCACAGAAAAATACAATTATAAACGCGTTTTTGGCTCGATTTATCGTGAAAAAATAAAGAAAAATTGGGTATTACCACCCGAACCATGCAAATTCGCCAATTTTTTCTATAGTCACCGAGCCATCTTCTTCTGAATAGTATTTTACAATTCCTTCATGTTTCCCATTTTTGTATTTCACTTCAAGAGACTTCTTCCCAGAACGGAAATATTTCATTTGCATTCCTTCCATCAAACCATTTTTGTAATGATTAACAATGTACTTTTTTCCCGAAGGGAAATAGCGTTTGTCATATCCATTCCTAAGCCCTTGCGAAAACTGAATTTCGCGAGCAAGCGTTCCATTGGGATAATAAATTTTCAAAAGGCGGACAGACTGCGGCACAAGGACATTTTCGCTCGGAACAGGAATATCTACAACATAAATTCCTTTTTTAGCATTTTCGGGAATCAACTCTTTATCTGAAAACTCATAGACCGAATCAGTTTCACATCCCTTCTCCACAATGAGCTTTTTCAATGTTTGAACCTGGCCAAACAAAACAGAACTTGTTTTTAAAATCAGATCCTTCGTACGGTATTGTACTTCTTCCCTATAAAAAACAACGGAATCAGGATAGCCACACCAATTCAAATGCCAACCAGCACCCATCAAATCAACATGCCTAGATTGCAGGAAAATACCGCCAACACCACCGATGCAATTGCACCCATTGGGAATTACACTCCATTCTGTCGTTTTGTTTATTTCGTATAAAGAATCATCAACCGCATTAAAAAGAGAGGCAATCGTCGAGTCTCTCCTCAAATCAACAGCATTTAACCAAAGCCCGGCATCACACGCAGCCGAAAGCGAGAAAGCACTAAAAACGCTAATCAATATTTTTGCAAACATATTCATAAAAAAAATTATTTCCCCGCCGATTTCACGGCACGATCCATGACCTTGCGATATTTAGGGTTTATATATTTTTTGATGTCTGCATAATCCAGGAATATTCTGGCTGTTGGCGTATTGAACTCAACAGGGACAATTTCATCCATTTTATTGAAAGAGAACCACCAAGAAGTCGGAAATTCCTTTATTCCAGAAAAAGGGCCCATTGCAACAGAATGGCGCAAATAGCTACGGAATTCCTCGCCAAACTTTTTTGACTGCTCTTTTATTTTTGTTGAGTCAACAAGAAATCCTGCCAAATATAGGTTGTGGGAGTTGATGAACTTCATAAATCCAGCCTTGTCCTTTATGAGATCTTTTGCAGAGATTTCCGTTCCTGTTTTCCTATCAAAAACAACAAAAATGTTTTTTGAGTTATCCCGCGTTGATTGATCCTCGAAACCAAAGGAAATCAAGCCATCACCCAGTTGCAGCAACATACTTTTTCCATCTCTGTGTTCCGGAATCCATTTTTTGACACCTTCGATAACCAATGTGTCCAAGTCTCCTTTATTATGGCCGAACATAATATCAAGCATACGATTTCGAATTTTCTTGGTATTGGAGCAGCCCTTCAGTTCCATGGGAATGAAAACATCCCTATTATGAGGAGAACTGTTAACTCTCCTAAAATGATATTCCTTTATCTTGTCGCCATATGCGTTTGTCGTCATCGATATGGTATAGCCCTTATCTCTAGCCATCAAGGATTTTGCGTAATCCGTCAGTACAAAGTATACACTATCGTTCTTATCGACAATATGCGAATCAGTCGAGTCATCATAAAATACTATACCGTCTTTGTCAATTTTGTCAACTTTTACTAAAGTTACAGAGTCTCTACCATATTCAAACTTCACCCTATTGCTTGACAACAAGTCCGAAACTTGTATTCGTTTTCCGGATTCAACGTCGTATAGTTCATACATTGGATTATCATCGCCCCAGTCCCGGAGCACTTTTGCTTTTACAATTCCATGAGCTGCTGAAATTTTCACGCCTCTAGTAAAAGTCTTTCTTTTACTATCAGAATAGCGATTGATTTCAGCATTGAACGCGGCTGTGTCCGAGCCTTGAACAAAAACATCGTAGCCTTTCATTTGACTCAATTTGGCCACTACTTCATCAAGGTTTTTCGCACCCTTTGTTTCGCCAAACATTAAAGTTTGAAGAGAGTCATCATATTTACTAGCGCCAGCTACGAAATTCGCCACATCCTCCTGCAAATATTGGTTACTGAGGAAAGCCACAGCCTCCTCGTTGTAATACAGTTCAATTTTTAAAAGATATTCTTCATACCTCTGTTTCTCGACTGTTTTACGGTCAACATACTTTTCATAGAGGGAGTCTAAGTCTAAATGATCATCGGCCATAAATAAACTATCAATCAATCGATCAAACTTGGCTTCATCCATGCCGTTTTTATAAACTTTCACCTCTGTAGTGTAAGGTTTCATCTCTTTAGACCTTAGCAACACCGACTTCGTGACATTAGGTACTTCCCCAGCAAGCGAACCGTTTACCATGGACAAAATTGCTACGGCAATCAATAAGAAATTTCTTGTTCTCATATATTCTCCAAAACTTCAAACAAAATAGCAACTACGTGTGTTTTTGATGATTTTTTTCACCTCTTTATCACTCATCCTTCACGCAACGGACAGAGAAACCGAGGCCCTTGTAGTCATTCATACGGGGTTCTTTGTGGCTCAAGTTCAAGCATATATAGTTCGCTTCGTCGCTATTGTACTCATCAGAACACCAGAAGTCCGCGTCACTGCCCTCACTGTAGCAAATTCCATCGGAGGCCCTGTAACCAGCAGGCAATGCAGCAAAGGAATAACCATCCGTGCCATTTTCAGCATTGTAACCATCCCAGCCACTCGTAGACTTGAGCATTTTGCCCATCACCGATAATCCACCAACTGCGGTGAAAAGCGTATTCCACTCCATTAGCTTGGGCAAGTGCCAACCAGAAGGGCAAACGCCACGTACCGGATAAGTCGACGAGCATTTTTTATCGAAGCCACATCCCATACCATTCGTGCTCCACGTGCCCACGCTATCCATTGCTGCAGCCCATGTGTACAAGCGGCCGTACTTGGTGCAGTTGGCAGAGTCTTTGCCATAACACCAACTTTTCGCGCTCTCGTAGTTCAAATTCTCTGCCATCCACGTCTGCGAACCGATTTTAACAGTCTTGTAGGTCTTGCCATCACGTTCGTCGGTCAATGTTCCATACTCGCAGGTATCCACACTGTCTGTCCTGCAAGGTTCCACATACGCAACAGATGATGATGATAACTTCGCCGAACTACTGCTCGATTCCGCCGAAGAACTGCTGGACACACTTGTCTCGCTAGAACTCAACCCTTCAACGGAGCTTATCCCGGACTCTGTTCCGGGACCCTGGGTGACACTGCTGCTCGGTGTGACGCTGGAAGACGACTTTTGCTCGGAGACTTCGTCCTTTACACAACGGACAGAGTACTTGGCGGACTTGAGGTCGTAGTCATTAATCATATAGTCATCGTTGCAGTCTAAGTGCACATAACCCGCAAAGTGGTCTGGATCGCCATTAGAACTCCAGAAGTCTGCTTGGGAGCCCTTTTCCCCCTTGCTCAAATAGGTGCATCTCTCGCTAGAAGGCAACGCCGAGAAGCCGTAGGCATCCATACCGTTGCCACCATATTCTCCTTCATCATCCTTCCAGCCGCTAGTGGACTTGAGCATCTTACCAGGCATTTCCCAACCGCCAACAGCATCTTCCAAAGTTTTAAACTCAGCTAACGTTGGCAGGTGCCAGCCCTCAGGGCAAATGCCGCGCACCGGATAAGTTGGCAAACAGCCCGCTTCCCAACCGCAGCCCTTGCCATTCGTAGTCCAAGTTCCCACGCTATCCATCGCGGCGGCCCAGGTGTACAGGCGTCCATATTTCTCACAATAACTCACGCTATCATTATAGCAGAAACCGGAGGAATCGCCGGCGTAGTTCAAATTCTCCGCCATCCAGGTCTGCGTGCCGATGGTGACAGTCTTGTAAGTTTGGCCATCACGCTCATCGGTCATGGTCCCTTTAACTACAGTCGACGGATCTACGTATCCCTCGGGTACACTGCTACTGGACTCATTTATCTCGCCAGAACTCGATGACGAATCCCAGTCAGAATCGCTCAAGGAATCGTCGCTATTGCTACAAGCAACCAGCGCCGCAGCCATAACCCCAACCACCAAAAAACGTTTCTGAGCCATAAGCTACACTCCAGCTAAACAAGTATAAATATATACTAAATAACACGCAAACAGAAAGGAAACTCCCCGAAAGGAGTTTCCTTTTACATATTTCCCCAAAAAAACGATAAAAGACTACTTGGCGGCTTTCTTCGTGGACTTCTTTGTCGTCGTCTTCGCTGTTGTCTTTGCAGTTGTTTTCGCAGTCTTCTTAGCCGTTTTTTCGGATTTCTTGGCCGCTGTTTTTGCTGTACCCTTGGATGCGATTTCCTTAGCGGCATTTTGCATCAGATATGCCTGTATATGCTTCGAATCAATTGCTGCGCCATCACGCGCAGTTATTTTAAGCTCCATTCCAATCTTTTCAAGAACTGCCTCAGCATAGTTTTTCACCACTACAGCTTCCATAACATCCATATAGTATTCTTTCGGAACCTTATAGCAATCCGGATAGGGATTTTTATCATTCGGTCCCACATCAGCCCATCTAATTACATCAGAAAAAATAATATACATACGTTTAAAAGCACTCATCGATGAGGAATGAAGAGCTGCAGATAGAGCATCTTGCCTATGCTCACGATAATCACGAAGAGAAATTTTACTTGCTTTTTTAAGGTCATTTCCCTGATTAAAGAAATCAGCAAGTTTTTGGGCCGTACCCACACTTGCAATAAATTTCTTAAATTCCTTCAGTGCGCTTTCACTTACTTTGAAACCCTTGACTGTGAAGCCTTTTTGGGCTGTTTGTTTTGTTTTTTTGGTCTTCTTTGACTTTTTAGCCATTTGTCAATCCCTTTTTAGTTCCCAAGGAGAAAATGAACGGTCTCCTCATTCCGCTTTATGATAAGAATAAAATAACCAAAAAAAATTATTGTAGCATGTAAAACTTTAACAACGTTGTAAAAAAAAACGAACCCCAGATAATCAATCCAGGATTCGTCTTCGGCTACAATAGGTTGTCTACATTATTTTCAATCACCTTCCGGTGTACGTCACAATGACCCTCCCTTCATTCGACGTCCATCTGAAAACACTAATGAAATTGGCGGAACTGTTCGCCAACTGCGCACGAGAATATTCCGTCAATTCGGCCACAGTAATCGCCCTGTTGCCATTCGTGTCCGCATAGTGACGGCAGGGTCTACCATCTTCGCGAACAACCGACATATTCCAGCCTATGCCTTCCCCCCACCAATAAGGCACGTAATGGTATTCAGCGGCGGGCAGCCTATTTTCCGAATCCATGCTCGTCCCGCAGATAATAGAATAATCGGGTGAAGGAGTGACACGCTGCAGAGCAGCCTCCGCATTCGTTCTCCCCCCTCTTGCGGAAAAGATCCTTCTAACATTCCTAGAAAAATCCAGCCTTTGCAACTCCGCCAACTCAGAGCTTCCTCTAAAGTGCGCATCAATCAAGAGGATCTTATGACCCGGCACCGTATCTAGAATTTTTTTCAAATCGACCAAAGAAATCGAAGCATTTCTATCGGATCGCGTTGCGAACTCAATAGAGTCGCTATTACAAAATACGCTGAACATAATAATCGGGCAATCATCAGCATCAAACCCGTTGAAACGGTCGAATATAAACTTTTGAACAAAATCACTACCTTTACTCAGCCGCGATTCAGCCACAATGCCATTATGTTCAAACGCTTTAGCCATCTCATCGCATGAATACAGAGACCGTTCATCACCACTAGAAGCGAAGCAGAGTGCCCGACGCTTTATCTCGTTGTCAGCACACACATACGAGAAAATTTGTTTAGGTTCTGACTTGTCGGAATCGCCCCACTCATTACAGGCCGAGACCGCATAACTCACGTCCCTATTTCTTGGCACGCTGGAATCAACGAACGAAATCGTCGAAGGCGTACCTACCAGGGTTTCTTGTTCATTTATGGTACGATAAATTTTATAACTAAGCGTATTATTAGGCCGACTATATTTTACAGTTACCTTGGCGTTTCTATCCGTCGAAAGGCTCGTAATAGACGGAACCGCAGGAGGATTTCCCTCCATAGTAACAGGAACGGCATCGCTCGCCATATTGCTCCAGGCGTTCTTCACCTTCAACTGATAGACGTATTTATTTCCTCTTTCGACGTTGCTATCATAGCAAGAGCCGTTTCCATAAGTCGCATCAACTTCGCCATCATTATAACGGCGGCTACCCGCTACTCTGAATCGATTTATCTCATAATCCAAAACATTTGCCTGCACGCCCCAGGACAGCCTACTTCTAATGTAAGCGGAATCCACAACTGCCGAGAGAGCGGGTTTAGAAAGAGCCATATCGTTGCAGCGAACCGTTATCGTTTTACTCGACTTTCTACCCCAATCATTTGAAGCCTCAAGCGTATAGGTATATGTTTCAGTACTGACGTCGCAATCCTCGACCGCGCTGCGCAATGGCGTACTAGAACCATTCTTATAAATAGCAACGCTGGTCGTGTTTTCGACATCAAAATCGAATACGACCTTGCGTTCGGACGGGGTCACAACGCCTGTAAAAGACGTGATAGACGGCCGTACAGTAAGATAATGTATAATCTGTTCTATGTACTGAGTGTCATTGATATACAATCGGTAAATATATACATGTTCATGGATTAGATTCGTATCCTCGAACATATCCATTCCGCCAGGAGATCTCGTCACAGAACGGATCAATGAAAAACCGGAAGGAACCGCGCCCGTCTTTATGGACTGATTCTGCGCAGCCTTTTCTTCGTACAGCTTTATTTTTTGAACGGCAGTAAGTTGCTGCCAATTTACATCTTTTCTATAAATCTTGTAAGCAGACCTTAAAGAAGCCTTAGAGTTTCCGGCTCTCAGTGCAGCGATAATCGGCGTCTGCACCGTCACTATTATGGATTTCGTCCCAGGGCACACAACATGCAACCCCCACACGCGAAGGAGTAGTTCACGTACCGACCTGTTGAGTTCATGTTCAAAAACAATTTCAGGGACACGCTTTTTTATGGTCTTAAATTCGCGGCTGTATTGTTCCTCGAATTTTTTCAAAGCGATTTTCCCTGCCGGGTCCGCCACGATTGTCGGGTTGAAAGAAATAATGGGGGTTAATTGTTCAGCCACTTTGAAACTCCTTTGTTTTAGTGGTTTGTTGGTAAAAAAAAGAACGAACCCCAGATAATCCATCCAGGATTCGTCCTTGGCTACAGACAACTCAAGATAAGATTCCTAGTACTAACGCACCGTCAAAACAGGCCTTGCAGCTGTTCCGCTGACCGCGAACGAAACAATCTTAGCAGAATCAGGATTATAGATGTATTCGCTTGATGTTGCGCTGCCTCCAGAAACAACGACGACATTAAGCTTCACCTTTACACCGGCCGGAATCCCAATTTGAGACAGGTCAACAGTTCTAGTTCCGCCGCTGGGCAAGTTCGCACTGGAACCCGACCAGGTCACGAGCGAACCCGTAGACGGATTCGTATACTTCACCTTGACCTGAACAACAAAGGAGCCCGTATTCTTCAAAGAGAAATAGCGAATTCCGCTAACGCTTTCCGTATCATACGTCAAAATGACCTTGTTGTCATTCTCGGGCCAGCAGAACGGCTCCGAAGTCCGACCTGCAAGTTCCTCTTGGCGGCGGGTGTAATCCGTCAATTCCGCGACGGTCACCGCCTTATTGCTGTTGGAATCGGCGTGATGGCGGCACGCTTTGGCTTCTTCCAAAACCGCCACGATATTCCAACCGATGCCCTTGCACCACCACTGCGGATTGTATCCATAGGGGGGAATCGTTCCATAGGTGTATCTATCTGTTCCCTGGGAATTCTTATTCCTGGCGGCACTGCAGATGACCGAGTAATCATCCGTCGCAAGTTCCGCAGACTTCATAGCAGCCTTTGTCGCCGTTCCTGTTGAAGCAGCTTTCACCGAGAACACCTTCCTGATGTTCGCAGCGAATTCCGCAACAGGGAACGTCTCATCGCTGGTCAAAAGCGACTTGGTCGAAACGGCACTTCCGCTATGGCAGGCGCTGATAAGAAGGATCTTGTGACCCGGCACCTTGTCAAGCATCTTTTTCAAGTCCGCATACGTAGTCGACACTCCCCTGCCATTTTCCATGAATATGCTCAAGGAATCCACCCCGCCATGAGCATAGAACATGACAATCGGATAGTCATCGGCATCGAACCCACTAAAGAACGTTTTCAACTTTTCCGCGAAAGCCGCCTTAGAAACATCCTGGATACATTCCGCAGAAATGCCATTGTGCTGGAACGCTTTCGCCATTTCCTGGCAACTGTACGGAGAACGAATGTTTCCAGTCGTTGCAACACACAGCGCCTTACGTTTAATCACGTTGTCTCCGGTAGGATAGGCAAAAATGGACTCATAAGCCGATTTTGCGGATTCCCCATAGACATTGTATGCCGACACCCTGTAAGAATAGGGTTCATTCAACGTGACAGATGTATCCGTGTACTGGATTGAAGTGGTCGACACGAGAAGAGTCTCGCGATTTTCGTAGGTCCTGTAAATTCGGTACCCCACGGCACGAGCAACCTGCGAAACCTTCAGAACCACATGACCGCTACGATTCGTCGTAATATCGGCTATAGTGGGAACAGCGGGAGCCGATCCGCTCATGGTAACTTTTACGACATTCCCCGCAGTCGAACCCCAACCGTTGCTGACGGTCGCTACATAGGAATAGGTTTTGTCCTTTTGGAGACTGACCGAATCCACGACAGTCCCCGTGCTGTATATCGCCGTGAACGTCCTGGTGCCCGATGTCGAAGTACATGTGCGACGGAAAGAAATATTTGACACGTTATCCGCGACATTCCACCTCAAGAGCGCCTTGAGATACATCGTATTCCGAGCAATATTCAGCGTCGGCTTTGCCGGAAGGAGGTTGGTACATGCGACAGAAATTTGTTTCGTCACAGAACCGCCCCAGTCATTTGTAGCCTTGAGCGTGTATTTATAGATTGTACCATGCTGGACGGCCGTATCTTCGACCGTGCTGCTCAAAGGCGTCGTAGAAGTACCCTTGTATATCGCAATCTTGGTCGCGTTGTTCACACTAAAGTTGAACACCACCTTGCGATTAAGCTTATCCGGAGTTGCCGTAAAGCTTGAAATCGTCGGGGTCACGTTCGCAACCTTTACCGTCTGCTCTATGTAGGTGGTCGCCGAAGTATAGAGCCTGTAGATATAGATTCCACCTTCTTCAACGTTCGTGTCCAGATAGAGATGGAGCGAACCCGACACGTTTGTCGCTTTCTGGAAAAGGGTATACCCAGCCGGAACTCTCGTGATTTTTTCCGTCAGAACTTTCATTTCACGAGATTCCGCATCCTTAAGCAAGGCTTTCTTTTCGGCAGCCTTCAAAAGGAGCAACTTCTGTTCCTTTTTATAGATGGTAAAGGAATACGTGCCCGTAGAAGGAGTCTGCACGGCAATCAAAACAGCCTTTGCACCAAATGTCTGGACCGTCAAGCCCCACTTCAAGCGAATAAGCCGCCCCAAAGATTCATTCAACTGTTTTTCGATCAAGAACTCCGGTATCATTTTCTTGATAGAGGTCAATTCAGTGGGGCTTTTTACCTTCAAATCATCAATCGAAATTTTTCCAGCCACGTCCGCAATTTTTTCCAGATTCAGAGACACAGCTTGTGCGGTTGCCTTAGTTGCCAATTTAATACTCCTTTTGTTTAGGGTTTGAAAGAAAAATACAACAACTTTGTAAGAAACGAAGTAAATTTATTTGTAAAACTTTTATGGTAAAATATTTGTACACAAAATGTCATACAAGTTAATCACTTTGTGTCAAAAACTGCACTATCAAACTTTACGAATCAGTTATTATCTTCATATCTAGTCCTGCTCATAAAAGCAGATTTACACTTTCTGATGGTCGTGGAAAAAACAGATTTTCTTAATATGGAAGTTTCCTTTTTTCCTATATTGCGCGTTTTTTCGCCCTAAACAGGCGTATCCGGTCTCCTGAAAGTCTTGGTTTACAGCGCCAATTTTCCTATCTTTGGCCTCGGAATTTTCAACAGGACCAAGGTCATGAACTACAATCCTCTCGCCGAACAGGCAAATGCGGAACTCTCCGCCAACGGCTGCAACGTTCTCTCCATGCTCTCCGAAAGGGGCAAGGCAATCTTCTTCCCGCGCAAGGGCATCCTCGGCCAGGGCGCCGAAGCGAAGGGCTCCGAAATCAACGCGACCATCGGTACCGCCCTCGAAGACGACGGATCCCCGCTGGTGCTCGACTGCGTGCTCAAGAGCCTGAACCTCCCCAAGACGTCGTTCCTGTACGCCCCGAGTTTCGGCAATCCCGACCTCCGCAAGGCCTGGAAGGAACAGATTGTCCGCAAGAACCCGACGCTCGCAAGCAAGGAATTCAGCAACCCGGTCGTGACCTGCGCCCTCACCCACGCCATCAGCTGCGCTGGCTACATGTTCCTCAATCCGGGCGACGAAGTCATCATCCCCGACCTCTACTGGGACAACTACGAACTCGTGTTCGAGAACAGCTGCGGCGCAAAGATCAAGACGTTCAACACCTTCAAGGACGGCGGATTCGATACCGCAGCCCTCAAGAAAGCCCTCGCCGAAAGCAAGAGCGACAAGAAGGTCGTGCTCCTGAACTTCCCGAACAACCCGACGGGCTACACCGCCACCGAAAAGGAAGCGGTCGAAATCGCCAAGATCCTCACTGAATGCGCCGCCGCGGGCAACAAGGTCGTGGCCCTGCTCGACGACGCCTACTTCGGACTCGTCTACGAAGAAGGCGTGACCAAGGAATCTCTGTTCGTGAAGATTGTCGACGCCCACGAGAACCTGCTCGCCGTCAAGCTCGACGGCCCGACCAAGGAAGACTACGTTTGGGGCTTCCGCGTCGGCTTCATGAGCTTCGGTTTCAAGGGCGCCACCGCCGCCCAGCTCAAGGCCCTCGAAGACAAGGCCGCCGGTACGGTCCGCGGCAACATCTCCAACGCCCCGAGCATCAGCCAGAAGATTCTGCTCGCCGCTTTCCAGAGCCCGGAATACCTGCAGCAGAAGCAGGAAAAGTACAACACGCTCAAGAAGCGCTTCGACATCATCAAGGAAGAGCTCGCCGCCCATCCGGAATACAAGGAAGCCTTTGAAGCCATGCCGTGCAACAGCGGTTACTTTATGTGCATCAAGCCGAAGGGCGTGGATGCCGAAGAACTCCGCCAGAAGCTCATCAAAGACTACAGCACGGGCACCATCATGCTCTCGGGCCTTATCCGCGTCGCATTCAGCGCCGTCCCGACCGAAAAGCTCGGCAAGCTGTTCGAAAATATTTATAATTGCATAAAGGAAATGAAGTAACCGGAGGATAAATGTCCGAAAAAGCGACCTTGAATTACAACGGAAAGAGCTTCGAGCTCCCCGTGGTTGAAGGCACCGAGAACGAACACGGTCTCGACATCAGTTCCCTCCGCAAGGAATCGGGACTGGTCACGCTGGATTACGGCTACCTGAACACGGGCAGCACCAAGAGCGCCATCACCTACGTGAATGGCGAAAAGGGCATTCTCCGTTACCGAGGCTACTCCATCGAAGATCTCGCCGAAAAGGCGACGTTCCCCGAAACGGCGTGGCTCCTGATTTACGGTGAGCTCCCGACTCCGGAACAGCTCGGACATTTCCGCACGCTTCTCACCGAAAACGCGCTTTTGCACGAGAACCTGCTGCATTTCTTCCGTGAAATGCCGCCGAGCGCGCACCCGATGGGCATCCTCAGTTCCATCGTGAACGCCGTGGGTCTCTTCACTCCGCGTTTTTACGACGACGAAAACATCGCGAGCGCCTTCGAACTCACGACCGCGGGCCTTATTTCCAAGATCCGCACCATCGCCGCTTTTGCCTACAAGGCGAGCATCGGCGAACCGTTCGTGTACCCGGAAGCGGAACGCAGCTACTGCAGCAACTTCCTGAACATGATGTTCAGCAGTAAGGCTCGTCCGTACCACCCGGATCCGATCATGGAAAAGGCGCTCAACACGCTCCTCATTGTGCATGCCGACCACGAGCAGAACTGCTCCACGTCGACGGTGCGTATGGTGGGCAGCTCGCAGGCGAACCTTTACGCGAGTATCTGCGCCGGCATCTGCGCCCTTTGGGGCCCGCTCCACGGTGGCGCTAACCAAGCCGTACTCGAAACGCTCCTGCGCATCCAGCAGAGCGGCATGACCATCGAGCAGGTGATGGACAAGGCTAAAGACAAGAACGACCCGTTCAGGCTCTCCGGCTTTGGCCACCGCGTGTACAAGAGCTACGACCCGCGCGCCAAGGTATTGAAGAAGCTCATGTACCAGGTGTTCGAACGCGAACACGTGCACGACCCGCTCCTGGATATCGCCATCCAGCTCGAAGAAGCCGCCCTCAAGGACGACTACTTCATCGCGCGCAAGCTCTACCCGAACGTGGATTTCTACTCGGGTATCCTCTACCGCGCCATGGGCATCCCGACGAACATGCTCACCGTGATGTTCGCCATCGGCCGTTTGCCCGGCTGGATTGCCCACTGGAAGGAAATGCACGACGACCCGCAGAGCAAAATCAACCGTCCGCGCCAGATTTACACCGGCGAGACGGAACGCCCCTGGATCGACCGCGACAAGCGATAAACGAATTGTCACCCCGGCCACTGAGCAGGGGTCTTTTTAAAGAAGAGTCCAGGCTCCGTCTGGATTTTTCTTCATCGTTTAAAATAATCTATCAAGATATCCTTGATGTGGTTATAACGCCTTGCATAGGAATTCGGAATACGAAGAAGTTTAAAAATATGCGATTCGCATATTCGTTCTTTAGCTTTATCACACCTTTTTCGGTTTTCATCAGTTCGATGCTCTTCCCCATCCAACTCAATCGCAAGCAAAGGGATTTCTAATCGGCCATCTTTTTCATACAACACAAAGTCAAAACTACCTGTATAGAAAAGCCTTTCTCCACAAGTATCTTGCTGAAACACTTGCGAAATAGGAACCTGCGTTTTTACGGAATAGCGTTTATGAGGGTCAACAACACTTAAAACATGATTTATGTTTTCAAAGAAATCATTTTCCATCTTTGTGCTGTATGTTTTCAAGCCCAAAGCTCTAGAATGAGAATGCTTTGGTGAAACCTTATACTCACCTTTTGTTTTCACGTATTGCACTAATTCATAAAGATCGTCATTGTTTTTATGCAATCGTTCTATTGTCGGGGTATTAGAGAAAATCACCAACTCCTCTTTGGCTCTCGACACAGCAACGTTTATCAATTCTTTATTATCCGCAAACCAATTATAAGTCCCTTGAGCAGTGCGTTGCGTCAACGCAAAGGAAAATAGAATGATATCCTTTTCATCTCCTTGGAATGTATGAACCGTACCACATGTCGCCGTCACGCCTCTATTTTTTAGGGCCTCATCGATCATTTCTTTTTGAGCAACAAAGGGGGTTATGATTCCAATTGATTTTTCAGGATGATTAGCAACGAACTCAGCAATAGCGTCAGCTTCATTTGCAGATGTATTGCGAACAAACGGATTTTCATTCGGCGTTTCCTGAAACACAAGCGGGGGCATATCCTTTGCGGCAGTCATCACTCGTAGTTTGTTATTGTAATACTTTTTGTTATTGAATCCAATAATCTCTTTCGCAGAACGGTAGTGATGACTTAGTAGGACCTCGTCACTAATGGAATCGGCCGCTAAATACGATTTGTATATGGAATTCTTCTTATAGTCATATTCGTCAGCAATTCCATATTTTTTGATTAGGCGCTTGTTATCTAAATCATCTAATGTGATGACAGGATTCAATTGCTGCGGATCACCAACAAGCATCAAGCTTTCGCTTCGTAAAATCGGCAATAACGCCATTGCCATATCACATTGGCTTGCTTCATCTAATATCGTCAAGTCAAAATGAACTTTTGCACTTCCCAACTTTTTTGCAGACTGATTAGTAGTTGCAATAACAGGGAATACCTTTAACAAATTTTCAAGATTTCCATCTTCTTTCAAATAACGATTAAAACTGAAAACCGCATCATCAACATTTTCGCATTCAAGTATTTTCCAGAGCTCTTTATATTTAGGTTCTTTTAATCGCTGAATGCATTTAGCAGACCTAAAACGGATGTAAAAAAGAAATTTCTTATAGTCGTTGGGTATATAAGAAAGCGCTTCTTCTGTACTCACTTCTCCAATATCCGCTAATTGAGACCTAATACGTGTAAGCTGCTTACTCTGCAGATTTATGCCAATATCAAAAGCGGTATTCTTTTCTATAAAATCGTTAATTGCTTCTTCACGTTCAAGCAAATCCAGTTTATCTTCGTAGGTTTCAAGATACTTTGCAAGTTTAGACGTATTCTCTGTTTTTTCATTAGAAAAATCAGCTAATGCGTCATCTTTCACCGTCCAATTTTTTGTATGATTAAAAATTTCTTTAATATGCCCAATAGATTTCTTGACTTCTTCATTATTGCCAAGACGTAAAATCGGGAAAGGAACTTTTTTCCCTTCAACCTTAATCGATGTTAACTGCCTATAAGCTCCGTCTACCGGCTGATTATTTTGCGATGATATTAAAACGGTTTTATCATTGAAGAAGGCACTTATGATGGTATTAACGATAGTCCTTGTTTTCCCAGTTCCTGGAGGGCCTTGAATGTAGGCCATAGGGTACTTAAGTGTTTTATGAATAGCCAATAGCTGATCAAGATTAACCTTATCATCAAGCAAGGCAATTGGATAATTTTTACGATTACGAGATCGGCTCAAGAATTCGCCAAAGAAAGCACGTAACGGAGCAGTAACTTTTCCAGACTGTAATGAAAATGCGATTGAATCATACTCGCTTGTCAAATCATTAAAACTAGCTTCCATGGCAACGACGTGAGGCATATCGTCAAGTAATTCACCACGTGATAGGCGTCCATTTTTTATTATCAAATCCTTGATTTTTTCTTCATTCGCGTCAAAGTTTTCAAGTAAAAGGAATTCATCCTCATGTAAATAACGAGATATCCTAATAATTTCCGTAGCATCATCATTTTTTAGAACAAATCTTGTCAAAATCTTCGACTCTGGGGCCAATCTCAACGCCTTATTTTCAATATCAAAAAGCAATTGCTTATAAGCCAAAACATAAAGCCCCCTATCCGTCTTTATGCTCAACTTATTCAAGCCCAATTGTTCCAAAGCAATAAAGCCTGAATTTGATTTTCCAGACTGTTTCTTTTGAAAATATTCTATTAGAGAATCACATTCTTCTTGCGTAAGTTTATAACAGCCCTTTATAAATTTTGATTCATCAAGATGTTCCAACAAACGAAACTTTTTTTCTCTGTTATCACAGGAGAGTTTCTGACATTCTTGAAGATAATTCAAAATTTTGACATTGCGAATTTTGCTAAATATACAGGCATATCGAGAAGGGTTTTCGTTCAAATCACGCAGCAAATTTTGGTTGGGAAGAGCGTATGTGCCCTCAATAATCTCAGCGTGTAGAATTCCATCAAAATAAAGATAAAGTTGCCTACATTCATGAGTCTTCAAGTGAAGACCCATAGTATCTAACCGGGCACATTCTACACCATCTTTATTCTTGATTTCAATATTGTTAATGCTTATCCAATAACGCGTCGTCTTTTTTTCTGCATTAACATACTCAATAGAGAGCCAGCGGCCCTCATGGATAGCTCTGAATATGTTCCTAGCGACGCTCATAGCAGGGATTTTGTCCCATTTTAGTTAGAAATTCATTTCTCCAACTAGTGTAAAACTAATCTAATTTGCACAATAAAGCCATTGATTTCTTCCAATAAATGCACTTTTTTGTGAATAGGAAAAAACATTCGCTACAAGCGACTTTTCTCAAACTCCTTGTATGCAGCAATTTAAGAAATCGCCGGCGAGATGTCGGCGATTTTCTTTTTGCATTTTCTTTTTTCGGGTAAAAAAAGTGCGCGACCCGCTTTTTAAACGGCGCACTTTTTAAACAGAGCTCTCTTTAAACGGCGCACAACCCGCTCTTAACGCAGTCTCCTAAGACCCCTGGGCATCGGGACCTCGGTTCCGTCTTCCTGTAACAGGTAGATGTTGTCGAGGCTGATGTAGCCCATGCCGCTATGGCGGGCACGGAACGCGAAGTTCTTGATTTTCGTCGGGTCGAGCTGCGGGATAGTCTTGCCCCAGCCTTCCTGCGTCATGTTTTCCCAGATGAGCGTGTCGCGCACCCACGAACCACGGGTGTTCTTGAGGCGAACCATGAACTCGTCGTAGTCTTCCACCTGGCTGCTCGCAATCTGCACTTCGAAGTAGCCGTCGGGATTGTTGTGGTTCGTCGCATAGTCGAACACGATGCCCACCGACTTCTTGACTTCCTCGGGGATCACGTAATAGGCACCAGCAAAGTTCGGCCAGCTCTGCGTAGGCGGCTGTTCAATCAAGAAGTCATGACGGATGAACCCGCCATGCGGAGGCGCCCCGTTGAACACCTTCGCGCCAATCGTCGTCGCGTTGTCGCCGTTTGCCACCGGGTACCAGTCAACCGCATCGAGACCGTTGTCGAAGTTCTGCATCGCCATCGTGGTGCGGTAGGCGCCACGCACGCGGAACGGGATTTCCATCACAGCCGTCTTGCCGCCAAGACCCCACACCGTCACGCGAATCGTGCGGGGAGCGTTGTACAGATCTTCGGGAATCGGCACCTTCACATGGAAGCTCTCGATGGAAGCGTTCCACTTGCCGTCATCGGGTTCGACCGTAGTCATGAACATGCCGCGCTTGCCCCAGTTATCGACCGTCACGACTCCGTTCGTGAGCTGGCCATCCTGCTGCACCGCCGTCACGAACAAATCAATCGTATCGCCCGCAAGCAAGACCTTCTTCTCGAGAGCGGCGGCAATAATCTGCGGCTGAGCCGCCTGCGCCTTGCTCGCCTCGTCAAGTCCCACCACGCGCGGGTTAATCTGCACCACGGCAAGTCCGAACGGAGGAACCGTAATGTCCTTGCTCTTGCTCGGGTTAATGCGGCGCCCGCTCGGTCCCATCTTCGGGTACGGATAAGAATTCTGCCATGTTCCCACCCACTTGAACTGATCCTCGCCGAACACGTCCACCTGCGTACGCACCAGGTCGCCCTTGCCCACCTCGGCAGCATTCCCCGCGGCGGTAACGCTCTCACGGTCGATCTGCACCACCTGCGGAACTTCGGACAAGTTCACAAGCAACACGCGGGTAGAATCGCCCTTGCCAATCGCATACGCTTCCACATCGGGGCTCGTGCTCTTTGCAGGCAATACGGAGAATCCGTCTTCGAGGAACCGCTTGAATGTCATGTACAGGCCGTAGTATTCCGCCGTCGGCTCCAGCGACTTCCAGTAGTTCCAGGAGCCTTCCTTCAATAGCGCCGTCATGCTGATGGTGCCCCAGGTACCGTCCGGGCCCTTGAACAGGTTGCCGAACGCATCCCACGGGAGCACCTGCAGGCGGTTGCCGAAACGTACCGCATGCTGGGCAAAGATACTCGCCACGGCGGTTGCCTGCGGGTAATCCATCAGCAGGCTGAATCCCTGTACGCATGTGCTGAATTCCGAGAGGAACACGCGGCGTTCGCCTTCCAGGTGACGTTTCATCCACACATCAAGCGTGTCCATGTTCGGGCCCACATCGAGCATCGCCTTGAGCATCTCGGCAGGCTTCGGTTCGTTCGGCGTCCAATACGGGTAATTGTGCAGGTCCACCACGTCGAGATAGCGCTTGCCGTCTTTCTTCTCCGCCTCGCCCACGATGCGCAGGAATTCTTCCATCCAGTACTTGCCATCCAGAATGCCTGCACCCTTCTGCTGCATCTTGTGCGTGCTCAGGAGCGGTCCGTGCAAGACAATCGTAGAATCGACCGCCTTCATAGCGCGGGCATATTCCAAGAAGCGGGCGGCATACTGCCTTGCCGAAATCGGGCCGGATTCTTCCCATTCGCCATCGAGCTCATTACCGATTTCCCACTGCTTGATATTGTAGCCCTTCACCTTGTTCGCATAGCGCACCCAGGCGGCAGCCTCCTTCGAGGTTCCCGTCCCCGCATTCACGCAAATGACCGCCTGCGCATTCGGGAGCGTCTTGATGTACTTCATGAATTCTTCGAAATCCCACTTGATGTCAGTCCAATCCGTGCGGGCCTTGTCGCCGTTGCGGGTCGACATCGCGTAGAACTTGTAGTTGTTGCCCTCGAGCAAATCGCTCTCGCCGCTAAACAGCTTCATCTCGCGGATCTGCACGCCCTTGCTAGGCAGGTCGCTCGTCTTGAAGCGGATAGCCACATAGCGCGTGCGGAGCTGCTTGAACTTGTACTTGGTCGTCTCGCCATTCACGCGCACCACGGATTCCGTCTTCAGCTTGTTTTCAAGCGCCTGGTGCACGCCCGGATATTCGGCATAGTCGCCATCCCAGTACGCGAACTCGAAAGACTTCGGGCGCAAACTGCCCCAGTCAATCTGCAGGGAATCGAGATTCATCTTCTCGGGAAACTCGATTACGACCCAAGGCGGGTCGGCGGGGTCCAAAATTTCGCCCCACCACATCGTCTCCATCTTGCCGTCGGCAAGGTGGCTCCTGCGGATAAACCCGTAGTTGTCCTTGGTCGTACCGCGGTAAACCGTCTCGCCCAAGAAGCCGCGCGCCCACTTGGTCGAATCGGGAGTCCAGAGGCCGGTAGAATCATAGTTGCCGATGCCGTTCCAGTGGTAATCGTTCGAAAGGCTGCCGTTCGGGAAGCGGAAAACCGTGTAGCCGCCGTCCACAAGCGCATCCGCCATATCGTAGTAGCGGCTGGGCGGATTCCAGATGGCAAGGTCGGCAGCCATCATGTTTTCTTTATTGATGACGATGCCAGGATGCAGGTCATCGACAATCACCACGTTCTGCGCGGCAGAGGAGGCGCCCGCACAAATGCCAAGGATGGCAACAGCCGTTTTCGAAACGCGACGGATTTTCTTATTCATAACTACCTACGGGGTAAAACCATTCTCCTTGAATATATAAATAAAGACCGCAGCCATGCACCGCAGTCCTTATAATCGAAAACGAATTAGTGTATCAAATGTATTCCCATCCCGTTATTCTGCCGAGCGAGAAACCTCAAGGGAAAAACACCCCATACCTAATTGCGAATTCGGCGATCCAATCGCAATTTCATAATTTCCCTCGGGCAATCCATATACATAGACAAACCCGTTCTTCTTGTCCTCTTCAGTCACCATCTGGCAGGGATAGAAATCATAAGGGAGGCCTTCCCTTTCATAGTGACGCGACAAGATTCCATCTTCCACTTGTACGCAAATGCCAAAACCAGCTTCCGCGATGGTTTCATTCAGCCTATCGTGGTACCATTCATCTTCTTCAGGCAAATAGATAGAATCCAGGTACAGTTTTGCCGAATACACCGGCTCCACGACAATCTTCTGCAATTCGGCCACGGGTTCCTCATCTATTATCACGACACGGGCGCGGGCAAAATAGGAGAACACATTGGCGCCAAGGCTAGAATCCGCAGAAATTACACGCAACTGCAATTCCTCATAGCGAGATTCATAGGCCTTATTCGATCCCAATTCCTCCAAGGCTCCTTCATATTTTTCCAAATAGGTCAAGTAGTTTACGCTATCCAGATAGATATAGCCATCCCTGTCCGTAGTATAATGGCAACCTTCATCACCATAGGCACACCTGCCTTCATAGACATCCGCTCCCACCACAGGATTACCCGCAGCATCCACCACCCGGACTCTCGCGTTCATGTACATATAGATATCCACATACGCTCCGCACATACTCCTACCGAGACCGCTTGCATATGTTTTCTTGGCCAATACATGAGCTTCATCCAAGAGATCACTGCAGGGGTCGCCATCGACAACATTCCATCGAACAAGCGACGTATCCAAATCCGCAATGGGAATTCCCGAATTCGTTTCGCTAGATGTCGAAGCAGTACTGCCATTGTCGCCGCCACAGCCGACGAACATTCCGATGCCAAGGACCGCAAACGCGAGGCCCGTCTTTGTCAACTTCTTAATAAACATATCGATCTCTCCTTAACTTACTTTTTCAAATTTGTGAATAAATGAATGTTCAACTGGTGGACCCCAGTCGCCTTTTTTCTGTCCTGCGCAATAATCTTGCGCACCCTGGCCTTCAGGCCCTGGATTTCCTTGGCTATCGCCTTGAAAGCGTCATCGGAAACGCTGAAAGTAAACGTTCCCATATCCGACGGATTCTCATTATTCGCAAGTAACGCCTGCTTGGAAAGTTCGAAGCACTGCAACTGATACTGGCGAACCAGATCGCTGTTGTTATAGGCACCGCTGCTTACCGACTCACGGCAACTTTTCCAGAAGCCGTCTTCGTTCTTCCGAACAAAACCAAGGCGTTCCAGCAATTCCAGGGAACGTTTCAGGGTACCCACGGAAACCTTCGGGAAAATCAGTTTCTGGACGGGTTCAAGGTCGTCCGAAACATCCACGACTTCCAACGCTGTAAACAGCACGCTGTTATACCAGTGGTTGTAATATTCGTAGGCGTCTTCGTTCAGGATGCGGTGGGAATCCGGATGCTGTTTCAGCAGTTCCTCGAAAAAAGTGTTCCGTTCCGTCGCGGTCTTCGCCTGGTCCAGATTCACCAGAGTTTCAAAATACCTTGCCTCTTTTTTGTTCAGGCCAAGCACTTCAACAAACTTGGGAATCATGCGACTGGAAAGTTTTTTACCCTTGACGATATCGTTATAGTAGCTGCGAGTCTTGGGGAGCCCCAGCAGCACACATGCCCCAGCCCTTGTAAAATCAGGGTCTGTCAACACGCGGGCCGCCTGGTACTCGTCCAGGTACTTGCGGAAATTTGTGAACTGAAATATGTCAATAATTTTATCCATGTCCTAAATGTACTCAAATTTTGACTCAATATCAAGACATTTTTGTAAAAAATTTGAGATTTTTTTTGAGTACATTTTGTGATTATGGACTAACGGCCCTTGAACTGGTCTCCGAACTTGAGTTCTGTTTCCTTGGCTCCATTCAGGTTCACGAGACGGTCGGGGTCGAATTTCAAATCCTTCGCCAAGCCTTCCTTGAGGGACTGCGCGCGATCAAGAAGTTCTGCGGCACACGTACTCGAGAGGAGCGCCTGACGCACCTGCATCGCGACATCATCCGCACCGTTCGCAGCATCGTCACACCGCGTCACACCGCAGTCTCTCTCGTCCAAGCAGAATCCCTTGCAGAGTCTTGCGGCAAGCTGCTTCAGCCTGCCTTCGGCGCCCTTGTCGGTACTGCCGTCCTCAATCTTGAACCCGTAATAAAGCGGGAACACGTCGAGCGCCTCGACCGCGGTAATTTCGTGTGCGGGCTTGCCTTCCCAGGCGTCGGCAATTTGCCCGAAAATCCAGGGGTTGTGCATGGCGCCGCGGCCTATCGACACGCCGTCTACGCCGTAGTTGTTGATACGCTCACGGGCGACTTCCACGCTGTTCACGTCACCGTTGCCAATTACCGGAATCTTGGCCGCGGCCGCGACCTTGCCGATCCAGTCCCAGTCGGCAAGGCCGTTGTACCCCTGCAAGCGGGTACGGCCATGCACCGTGAGCATCTCCACGCCTTCGCCCTCGGCAATCCGGAGGGTCTCCATCACGTTGATGCTTTCGGAATCCCAGCCGATGCGGCACTTGAGCGTGAGGGGCATATCGACCCCGCAGGTATCGAGAGTCGCGCGCACCTCGTGCAAAATCTCCTGCAGGCGAGGCAGGTCCCGAAGCAGGCCCGAGCCGCTCCCCTTGCCCGCCACCTTCGGCGCCGGACATCCCGCGTTCACCTCGATAAAATCGGGCTTCAGCGCCACCGCGATCTTCTTCGCCGCGGCCGCCATCTTGTCGGGAAAGCGCCCGAAAATCTGCACCCCGAAGGGCCTCTCTTCCGGAAAGAACCGGAGCTGCCGGTGTCCGTCCAAATTAAAAACCGCATCGCCGTCCGTCGGCACGAACTCCGATACCAGGAGCCCCATCCGGTTCCCGGAAAGCACGCGGCACAGCCTGCGGAACGGCGCATCCGTCACCCCGTCCATCGGGGACAGTATCGTATTCGGGAACACTTCCAGACCCCGCAGCCGGAACGATATCCGGGCGGGCTTTTCGGCTTTTTTTGAACTTTCAACAGTTTTCAACATTTAAACCACAATTATTCACACATTGTCCGCAACGAGAGCCCGAAAAAAATATTTAATTTTCATCTAGGTTACCCGCTAACTCTTTGTTAAACTTATATTTAAGTCGTCAACAATTCTATCAACCAAGATTGAAGTCGTGCCCAATATAACAAAACAAGCCCTTATTCAAGAGATCGCCAAATCCACCGGATTTGTGCGCAATGATATTAAAATTGTTGTCGAACAGTTCCTCGACCTCCTCGGCGAGAAGCTTATCGAAGGCAATACTATTGAAATTCGCGGTTTCGGCACGTTCGCCTGCAAGCCCCGCAAGGCCCGTCCCGCGCGCAACCCGCGTACCGGCGAAACGGTGCAGATCGAAGAACGCATGGTGCCCACCTTCAAGTTCAGCAACGACATCAAGGACAAGATCAACGCCCTCGAAGGTGTCATCGGCGAAGCCGTCGAAGAACCCGAAGAAGTCACGATCGAATCCGAGATCTAGTCTCCCTGCACCCATTTTTTGCAAAATCCTCCGCACAGCGGAGGGTTTCTTGTTTTTGAGACAGTAGAAATTCAAAAAAAACATCCCAAGCCGAAGCTAGAAGCGAGCAGAGCGTGGTCACAGGACCGAAGGCGTACTACTTGTTCGTCGAGAGTTCGGAAGCCGAACTATCACGAAGTTTATTTTTCAAGAACCCATCAGCGAGGCCACTTCGTCGTCGGTCAAGAAGCGCCAACCGCCTTTTCCCAGCGTCTCATCCAGCGCCACCGGTCCAATCGCTTCGCGGCGCAGCGTCATCACATGGTTCCCCACGGCGGCGAACATGCGGCGGACCTGGTGGTACAGTCCCTCGCCAATCGCAATCACCACGGTATCGCCCTCTGCCCGGATTTCGCGGGCAAGCACCGGGCGGCGTTCGTCCTTGAGCATCACGCCCTTCAGGAGTTCGGCCTCCTGTTCCGCGGTAAACGGGCGCGCGAGGCCCACGCGGTAATACTTGAGCATGCCCTTCTTGGGGCTCTCGACCCTGTGGATAAAGTCGCCCTGGTTGCTCAGCAGCAAAAGGCCCTCGGAGTCCGCATCCAGGCGACCCACGCTCTGTATGCCCATCGCGGTAAAGCGATCCGGCAACAGCGAATAAACCGATTCGTGGTCACGCGGGTTGTGGCTGCACTCGGCGTCGACGGGCTTGTGGAGCATCACGTAGAGTTTTTCCTGCGTAGTGACTTCCTCGCCGTTCACGGTAATGCATTCGGGGCGCTGAGCGAACTCCATGAACGGGTCGTCCAGGACCTTCCCGTCCAGTTCCACAAAACCCATGCGAACCAGGGCACGCGCTTCTTTGCGGCTCCCGAAACCTATACTCGCCAACAGGCGATCCAAAGTCAAAGCAGGCATTAATCCTCCACCATCCAGCCGACAATCTTCTTGCGGATAAAACCGAGTTCCGGCAGCTCGCCGGTCTTGAGCACGCGGGCACGCCTGCGCCAGAACAGCAGGAACAGGATTCCGGCATACACGAGCATCATCAGCAGCAAATAAAAGAAGCGGCACAGGTTCGTACGGGCATGAATAGCGCCCTGCGCACGCAGTTCGCGGTCACGGCACCAGTCCATCCTGAAATCCCACGCCCTCAGGTACGGGAAGCCCTTGAAAACGCCATTCAGCGCGGCACCGTAACCCATCGTCTCGTAATCGCCGCGGATACCCTCGACAAAGCAGTCCACGAACTTTATGTTGAACAACCGGACCACAATACCGAGCAAACTTTTCACAAAGCGGAATGCGCGCTCATCCAAATCGGGCGTAAGGATTATCGTCCAGAACTGTTCGTCCGTGAGCTTGGGCTTTTCCTTTTTTTCGGGTTCCGAGGAATCCTCGGGGGCTTCAGGCTTATCTTCGGCACTCGGCGCCTCAGCAATCGCCACCGGGGCTACGGGCGCTTCTTTAGACTCTTCTTTAGACGCTTCTTTGGGCTCTTCTTCTACAGCCGGCGTTTCTTCCACAGCAGGCGTTACGGGCGGAGCGGAGGGTTGTTCTTCCGCCGGAGCAGTCTTCTTTTCGGCGAGCCTTATAGGCGCCGTCGCCACGAATTCCGGTTCGGCACCTTCCGATGCGGCATCATCCACATCCTTGTCCGAACTGTCGCCATCTAAATAATCCGCGCGGGCCTCACCAGCACCTTCGCCTGATTCCTTGGTATTCTTTCCCCACTTCTTCTCGCCCGTCCAGAGCTTCTTTCCAAAAAAGAAAAACAGCGCCCGGCATCCGCGTTCGCCCGCCTCGAATTCAATCCTGAACCGGAACGGGAAAAACAGCAGAACCAGCGCTATTACGCAAAGGACGACTATAAGCCAGAAGAGGAATCCGCCCATTACTTCTCGGCTTCGTCAGCCTTCTTGCTGATAATGTCAATCAGCTCGGCAAAGCTCTTGGTCTTCAAGATCTGGCCGAACTGTTCCTTGTAGTTGCGTGCGGTCGAAAGATCGTCGATCACCAGGTCCCACGCCTTCCAGTTGCCGTTCACGAGGCTCATCTTGTACTCGAGCACGGATTCCTTGCCCTTGTTCCAGAGGTGAGCCACCACGCGGGCCTCGTCAGAGCCCTTCATCTTCGCGGGTTCGTACACCGTAGAATCGGCGCGGTAGAGTTCGAGCCTTTTGGCGCTCGAATTGCGGACCATGCGCTGGAACTCCGCGACGAACTTTTCCTGCGAAGCGGCATCCTGCTTTTCCCAGTCGCCCTTCGAAAGCGACTTCTTCGCCAGGAGCGCGAAATCGAAGGAATCACTCAGGAGCGACTTGACGCGTTCCGTCTCCTTCGCGTTGCGGCTAGACTTCTTGAGGAGCGTCTGGAGTTCCGCATCCTTCTTCTTCACTGCATTTACGGGGTCTTCGGCGGCAAAGGCCAGCACGGAGGCGAGCGAAAGCAGAACAAACATCTTCCTAATCATACACATCTCCTTTTATTTACCCATGTATTCCTGGTGGAATTCCTTGAGCGACATGCCCATCTTGGACACAAGTTGAGCAAATTCTACGTTATACTTGCAGACCGCGAAATAGTAGTCCTTCTGTAAAGATACATTCTGCGTATACGCCGAGACCAGGTCGCCCGTCTTGGACTTGTCCAAATCGTACTGCATCGCGGCTCCTTTCAGGATTGCCTCGGACGCGCGCAGGCTCTCCTTGAGGGCGTCCATCTTCTCTTTCGCAGCGACAACCTGGTAATACTGTTCCTCGGCCTTGGCCATGAGGCCCACGGCAGCGTAGTCTTCCTTCATCTGCAGGCCATGGTATTCCGTGCGCGCAAGGCGGAACGCGGACCAGTCCTTCCAGAAGTTCAGGCGGTAGCGCAATCCGATACCGAGATATCCCGAAAGTTTGTTCACCGCGTCTTCGGCGAAGGCGTTCTTCAGCATCACCTTGCGGTTGCCCGCCCAGCTCTTCACGTATTCGAACTTGCCCATGATAAAGAACTCGGGAGCAAGCTTCGCCTCGGCCAAATCCATCTGGAGCTTGCGGGCCGTAAGCCCGGCGGCAAGTTGCTTGAGTTCGGGGTGGAACTTCACCGTATTGTTGCGCACCTCGTCGAGCGTCAGGAGCGGTTCGGGCCTGGCCGTGAGGCTGGAATCCTCCGCGACAAAAACATCTTCTTCGGGAAGCCCGAGCGAAAAGCGAATCGCCAGCTGCACGCGCTTCATTCCCAGTTCAGCCTCGGTCACGCCTTCCTTCACCGAATACATTTTCGCCTTCAGGTTCAACAGGTCCATCTGCGAAACATTCGGGTCGTCGTCGTCGAGGGCCTCCTCGAGCTGTTCGTAAGCGCGGTCCACCTGCTTCTGCGCATCGCCGGCAAGCCGCCGCATTTCCTTGGCGAGCAGGTAATTGTAGTAGTAAGTCTGCAACTCCACGTCTTTCTTGTGGATTTCCTGCTCGATACCGAGCGATTTCTGCTTCAGGTCCGCTTCCAGTGCCATCTTGCCGGAACGATACTGTCCGAAATTGAGCGGCTGGATGAACTTACCCTCGACACCCCAGAACGGGCCCATCTTGGTAAAATCGTACACGTCCACGGAATCGCCCCAGTTGTCCACGGATTCCTTCAAACCGGGAGCGGGGCCGACCATCGTCGAAATGTAGAACGTCGGGAGAATGACCTCCGACGTAAGCGCATCGAGCTTTTCCTTCTTTTCGCGAGCGCCAAAACGCGCTTCGGCAAGCAGAGGGTCTTTCAAGAGGCCTTCTTCCACAAAATGCATACAGTCGTAACGGACTTCGCCGGCAAAGGCCAAAGTCGCCACAAGGAGGACTGCAACAAAACGCACCATATCCTAAATCTAGCAAAAAAAAGTTACAATCCGTCTGCCAGCAATCAGCAAATATTGACGGTTGGTCGGAAGAACTTGATCTAGTCGGCGAAGAAATCTATCCGCGACAAGTTCCTGTATTTCTCCATTACGTTCTCGTAATACGCCGTAGGCAGCGGGCGATTCAGTTCCCGCATCCGGTCCACGGCGGAATGCCCGATGTTGTAGGCGATGAGCGCATCCTTCCAGTTCCCGTACTTCGCGATAAGTCGGATAAGGTAAGCGGTACCGACAATCACGTTCACTTCGGGCTTCATCAAGTCTTCCGTCGTCTGGATGTTGAGACCGAACCGGCGGCCCATCTTCTGCGCGGTCTCGAGCTTTATCTGCATCAACCCGAGCGCGCCCGAAAAAGCCCCCGACTGCTTGCGCCCGCGGGCATTGGGATTGCCGCGGCTCTCCTGCGCCACGACGGCAAGAATCAAAAGCGGGTCCGTCGAATACGAATGTGCGTTTTTCCAGATCAGTTCCGTGAGTTCCGTGCGTGTCTCCGGGGGAATGCGTCCCTTCGAAAGGTATGCAAGCGCCTTGTCAATCTTCACATATTCTATGGTCCAGCGCCCCCACGTGTCAAGGCGCTGCAGGTCGCTGCGCAGGGCGAGTTCCTGTTCCGCTAGCGACGAGAGTTCGTTCTTCCGCACGAGCCAAAAATTCGCGAACACGAGTATCGCGATGAACGAGGCGATAAATGCGACGGTGATAACCGGGCCGGAAATCCGCACGCTACTTTTCACGGCGGTCGTTCTCCAGGTATTCGAGATACGAGACCCAGTCCTGGATTACGCCGAAGGAACTGAGCATTGTCGTATCTTGCACAACGCCCAGCTTGCGGAGCGGACCGATGGACGATTCCAGACGGTCGATTTCGTGCACGTACCTGTCCTTCTGGGCCTGGAGCGCAATTATCTGCGCCTGCTTATCGGCAATGTCACGCCCCTGCGCTGCGATGATTAAGAACAAAGTAATAGCCCATTCGAGAATCAGCAGGGCAAGGGTTATCGCGACGGTCGGGCTTAGGCGCACGCCCGTTTTGGACGTATAGTACACGCCTATCTGCTGGAGTTGCTTCGAAATACCCGAATCCTTGTAAGCCTCGCGGCTCGGGTATATTTCAAAAATATTCCTGTACCTCGCGAAATATTCATCCTGCTCCTCGCTATCGAATATGAGCACGAGCTTCGATTTCCGCGCATGCATCTTGTTCAGGAGCTCGAGGAAGAGGTCCAGATAATCGTTCACCTTGAAATGCGCTCGCTGCAAATTCAGGTACACAAAGCAACCCGGGCCCTCGGTAAGCATCTCAATCTTTTCGCGGACAGCGGCAAGCTGGTACGACCCGAGCGAACCGGAGAGGGTTATCTCCACGTCGTCGCCGCGGTCTTCCACCTGGATGTCAATAAGGTCGGCTCTCACGCATCACCCCTTCGCAACCGATATGGTCACCCTGAACTTCTTTTCGTCGGCGACGGTGAGCGCCGTACGCCAGAAGGGATAGACGCGCACACCCTGGTACATCTCGGGAGCGGCCGAAGACGAAGCCCCGAAAATCGCCCCCACGAATACAGCTGCGGGCGTGGCGAACTTCATCGTGACGACGCATCCACGACCATAATCGTGAATCACGATCTTGCTTGCTTCCGGATAGACCACGGGATTCTTCCCGTCCCATTTCAGGTCAAAACCGTCTATGATGATCCTGCCCGAATCCTTGCCGAGCAGGCCAAATTCAAATATCGTGCCGAAGAAGCAGCGCGAATCCATATACGTAGAATTCTCTATCCGGTAATCGACCGTGAGTTCCGACGACGAGGTCTTCAGGCCGAACGTCTTCGCAACGTGGAACACCCCGCGCTTCGAGCCGACGGCAAAGCCCTGTTCTTCCAAAAGCTCAATCTCCGCGCCGGAATCGCTGCGCTTGATGCGGTACTCGTACGGGTCCTTCAGCAGGTATTCGCGCATCGAAAGCGCCTGGTCTATCTGCGAGGCGGTCAAGTCGGCGTTCGGCAGCAGACAGTCGAGGAACCCGAACGAAGGTTCGGCATCGTCGCGCCAGGCATTGAGCAAGTTGACCTCGGTATCCTTGTGGCAGAAGGAGCGCAGCGCACCGCCCGCATGGTAATCGAGCAGGAACATGATATCGCTGTTCCCGGCCCAGATTTGCTTGCGGCCCTGCAGCAGGTAGTCGCAGACTTCCATGCGGACACCGTCGAACGAAAGTTTTGAATCAAGCAAATGCGACGCAGCGGCCAGGTAACGGAAGCCCCAGTCACGCACATTCATGCAGCGCATGCCTTCCGCATTTCCCAGGTCGCGGAAGAATATCGGCGACATGGCGGGCATCAGCGCTTCGCAGAATTCATCAAAGTCCCTGCCTTCAAGAGTTGCGCGGCCGCGACGGTATAAATTCAGGAACGATTTCTGGAACAGGTTGATTTCGGGCCTGCGCACGAGCGTCTCGCGGCATGTCATCGCCGAGGCGGGGAGCCCGAGTTTTCTGCCGGCCGACATCAGGTAACTCAGCGAACCTTCCGGCGGAAGCTGGTTGATCAGGTAGCCTACGGGCCACGTCTGCAAATCGTTCGTTTCGACAAAATCCACCAGGCGTTCGAAGAACGAGACAATCTCTTCCGAGTTGGGAGGCAGGTCGAGCACCACCACCGCGGACTTTCCGCCATGGCAATACGATTCCGCAATCACCCGCCAGCGCAGGTCGTCGCTCTCGATGGCTCGGGTAAGCGTGTCGGCCACAGGCACGATGCGCATCAGCGAGCCCTTGTCTTCTATGGTAAACCAGCCGGATACCGGAGTCGAACGCCCGACAGTCGCCTGCACGGCGGCCTCGCTCACGAGCGCGTAATCGAATCCCGATTTTTCGAGCACGGCAGTCATGCCCATTTCCCACACGAACGAGGAATTGAAGTAGCCCTGCGGCTCTATGTCAAAAAACTTTTTGAGGATATCGCGATGGAGATCCAACTGCAAGGACTGCGTTTCTTCCGGGAACAGCGGGAGCATCGGGTCATAGAAACCTCCGCCCAGGAATTCCAAAACGCCCTCGCGGATGCCGTTCTTTATCTTTCCGAATGCGAGCGGCTTCGCCACCTTGCGGAGCATCCTGAGCGTCGGACCGTCCATGAACACCGAGCACTTGACCAGTCCCGAATTCAGCAGCACGTCAAGTCCGTCAAGCAAATTGCGAGCTACCGCCTCGAGATTCTCGTAGGCCGTCGATGGCGAAAGCTGCAGGACAAAAGATATTGTCGGCTTCATGTTGTTAAGGATAGAAAAAAGTAACTAGTTATCAGTTACTAGTTACTAGAAATATGGGTATCGGGAGGCAAATTTGGAATTACAATCTCTGCCCCGGACTTGTTCCGAGGTCTCCCCTCGCCTAAGGCCTCCGCCCTCAAAAAACCAGATTACCCACCTATTTGGGCAAAACTAATCTTATAACCGTAAGGCAACAAGAAAAGCAAGCGTTTAATTTATTCGCAATCCACATAATTAATTAGAATCGCGGGTTTAGAAACTCATATGCAGGAGCAAAATCCTTAATGGCGCGAAACGTCAGGCGAGGACATTTTCCAGCCGGATTTGGCATTTTTTGCCAAAATTTCATCAATTAACGCTTTGTCTTCGCTAGACAAAACTTGAGTTTCCCAGGAAGCAACCTTAAGAACAGCGCCACCTTGCTTTGTTTTGACTACGAATTTGCCCACATAGTTCACATCTGGCTCTACAGAAAGATCAAACTTATAATCGCCAAGTTTAACCTTGACAGGAATCCCTACGAAAGGCTGCTTGAGCGGAGAATTTGCGGTAGTCACTTCGTATTCACCCGCCGGAATATTAGCGGCGACACAAACACTACTATTGAAACGATTGCATACATATTCCTTGCCAGAATTCTTGCTCTTCAAAATAAACTGCAAAGGCTCATTTCCAAAAAAGCTTACCCCAATTCCAACGAAATAAGAACCACTTGCTACGCTGCGAATGAAAACCAAGGCGTTATTTTCTCCAGGCTCCTTCATAGGGAGAGTAGCAGCACAGCCATAGAAAAAGATAGAGCTAAGGACAAGAATTGTAAGAGTTCTGAATTTCATTTTTTTCTCCATTTGAATCGACAAAAATCCCCTAAAATATAATCATAATCCGACAGCCATACAAGGGCATAAAAAAAGCCCCCCACGAGGTTTAGCTCAAGGGGCCGTGAGCCATAAGCGACCGGTATCAACCGGTCGTGATGGCGAGAGCGAGGCCGCGCCATAGCGCATTTCCAGCATCATGGCCGAGCGGCATAAAAAACGAAGAGGCCCCCCGCCGTTTTGGCGAGGGGCCTCGAGAATCCAGCGGCGCCCTACTCTCCCGGGCCCGGGGGCCAGGTACCATCGGCGAAGGGAGGCTTGACTTCCGTGTTCGGAATGGGAACGGGTATGAC
>CACXXH010000024.1 GCA_902771595.1 Fibrobacter succinogenes
CGCCAATGATAGAATTTTCGGGGAGAATGTCAAGGGTTTTTCTCAAAAAAATTCAACTTTTTTTCATTTTTTTTGAAAAAACGGGTCTTAACCAGCATCCGCTACACCTTGTTAACACTCTATTAACAAATGAAGATGAAAAAATTTTTGTCGACCCCTCCTTTACGGGGGAACAGCACGAAAATTTTTCTCCAAAAACATCATCCGAAGGACTTTTCCGACATTCCTCGAAGAAATTTTCGCAAAAAATGGTTCTGGAGACTCAAAATTGGTTGCGTGAAGACCGTTTTCGCGGTCACTTCGCTCAATTTCAAACAAAGTAAAAACGAAAATCGGGGCTCTAAAGCTCTATATAGGAGAGCAAAAGCGCTATTATACCAAGCTATCGGCTATAACATCTACGGGATTGCAAGAATCCATATCGATGCGGGTAGATTCCACCTGCCAGCGGAACCACGTGAGCTGCCGCTTGGCGTAATTGCGGGTCTTGCGCTTCACGTCTTCGACAACGCGCGCAATCTCGGCAGAAGAATTGGCCTGCAACAGTTCGCGGTACCCGAGGCTCTGCCATGCGGGCGCATCGAGAGGAACCGTTTGTGCAAGGCGCAGCACCTCGTCCATCCAGCCATCACGCATCATCTGGTCCACGCGCGCATCGATACGCGCATAGAGCGCCTCGCGCGGGCGGTCAAGCCAGAACACAGGCAGAGCGCCTATGCCGCCGACGCGTTCCTTCTGCCATTCCGAAAACTTGCGGCCCGTAGCCCGATGCACTTCGAGAATGCGAACGATGCGCTGCACGTTGTGCTCATCGACATTTGCCATCGCTTCAGGATCAATCTCGCACGCCATTTTGAACAAACTATCAATACCCGCACTACGGCCGAACTCTTCTATTTCGGCACGAACTTCCGGAGCGACTTTCGGAATCTGCGGAAGCCCGAGCATAAGCGACTGCATATACAGTCCCGTACCACCGACCGCGATGAACTTGCGTTCGGGATACGCTTCGAGCAGTTCTTTTGTAAGCGTGCAGAAATCACCCGCAGAGAAAACCTTCTCCGGTTCGAGGAAATCCACCATGTGGTGTTTCACCTTTTCCATATCGGAGCGAGGCGGCTGTGCCGTACCAATCGCGAAGCCCTTGTATATCTGGCGGGAATCGACGCCGATGATTTCGGCCCCATAGTGCGCGGCAAGTTCGACGGCCACGCTCGACTTCCCTGTTCCCGTAGCTCCTACGATGGCGAAAAGAATCGGCATGAAACGCAATATAATTATATTTGAAACCGATGAATAAAACCAAGCACATCCTTGCCATATTTATTGTGCTCGCGGTAATCGCCTCGGCGGCTTACCTGCTCCCGAAAATGGACCTTGACAACCTGCTGGCCCAGAAAGACACGCAAGAAGAAGCCCTCTCCGATTCGACCGCAGTGCAGGACACGCTTCCCTTTATTGACCAGATGAAAGCGGAACTCGAAGTCATCCAGGCGCAATATTCCAAGAGGAAGAAGCGCGACGTATGGACGCTCGGGAGAGGCCGCACCATCATCCACTACCTGATGCAAGCGCAAAAAATACTGGAAAGGAACGGCGGCAAGGTTTTATTCATGGAAGAGCTCTTCAACGACAACAACGCCTTCCAGTCGGCAAACATGGACGCCATTGCGCCGAACGGCGACACGCTTTTATTGAACCTGCAAGTATCCTCGAACGTTTTCCGCGACAACGCGTCGTACCTTTCCATCGCGTTCCAGGTAAAGACGCTCACTCCCGAAATTATAGTCGCACTGAACACCCTCGACTTCCCCTACGACCTGCTGGTCACGCCCTTCGGAAGGCCCGAAAGCTTTTACCCAGACCTGGACAGGGTAAAGGACAAGGAAGTCGTGCTGTGGCTCGTGATGGAATCGGAAAGCCTCGACAAGAGATTCACCAAGACGCGCCCCATCAGGAGCTACCATACCGAAGAACAGATTTCGGGAATCATATCCGACGCGAAGGCGCTGATTCCTTCGGCAACCGGCATCGCCACGCGATTCGCGGAACACGCCGTCGACCACAGGCCCCTGCTGGAAGCGGTCCTCAACGCGGCAAAGAAGAACAAGCTCTGGTTTGCGGACCTTTCGCTCAACAACAAGTCAAAGGTCATGGAAATCTGCCCCAAGTTCAACATCAGCTGCAAGATTCTCGCCCCGTACAATCCCGACAACAGTTCTCTTGACGACTACATCCACCAGAAGCTGCGTGGAGCGGCCAGAAACGGAATGGGAGCCATGATTCTCCCGCTTTCGCAGGAAAGTATCGCCAAGGTCAAGACAATGAAGGAAAAAACTGCGGCCCAGGGCACCACAATAATAAATTTATCTACCTTTATGAACACCAACAAGGAGCTTCCATGACCGTAAAATTAGGTGTCAACATAGACCATATAGCCACCATACGCGAAGCACGCAAGATCCGTGAACCGGATCCGGTCGCAGCAGCCATCATCGCGGAACTCGCCGGCTGCCACGGCATCGTGGCCCACCTGCGCGAAGACAAGCGCCATATCCAGGACCGCGACCTGAAGCTCCTCCGCGGTACCATAGCCACAAAGCTCGACCTGCAGATATCGACGAATCCCGAAATGGTGCAATTCGCCATCAACGTGCAACCCGACATGGTGACGCTCGTTCCCGAGAACAGCCAAGAGATTACGACCGAAGCGGGCATGAACGTCGCCGCAAAGATTGACGAGATTTCGAAAATCGTCATGACACTCAAGAACAACGACATCGCCACATGCGTGTTCATCGACCCCGAAACCGAACAGGTCAAGGCTGCAAAAAAGGTCGGAGCCGATTTCGTCGAGTTCAACACGGCGCGCTATGCCACCGCATGCGATCTCGGTAGCATCCAGGAAGTGAGCCGCGAAATCTCTTCTATCCAAGACATGACCGTGCTTGCCAAAAAATACGGTCTGCGCATCATCGCCGGGCACGGACTCAACTACCGCAACGTGGAACCCATCGCCGCCATCGAAGGCATCGAGGAACTCAATATCGGCCACAGCATCGTCGCAAAGGCCGCCCTCGTGGGTCTCGAGAACGCCGTCAAGGAAATGCTCGACATCATCCGCCGCGCAGCTCCTTAAGGTTTTTACATACAAGATAAAAGCAAACCGACCTCACCGGTCGGTTTTTTGCATATATAGTGCAAGCCAAAAGTTCTAGTAATCCGCGTATTCGACGTCTTGCAGCACGAGTCCCTGCGGAGGAGCCCAGGTCCTTTCACCCTCGAACTGCTTCGAGAAGATGGCATCCACCGTACCGTTCGGGAAACGGCCCCGCCCCACGTCAAAGAGCGTACCGACCATCGCGCGCACCTGGCGGTGCAAAAAACGGTTCCCGCGGATATGGAACATGCAGGTCCAGTCGTTCACGCGCTCGAGCCTGAACTCGGTCAGCGTGCAGAGCGTAGACTTGCCGTCGTTGCGCGGGATGCAGAAATCGATAAAGTCATGTTCGCCCAAGAAAGACTGCGCCTCGCGTTCCATCACATCCAAATCAAGCGAAAGAGAGCCGCATTCCCAGCCGAAATCGCGCATCAGCGCCACCGGGCGCGTGAATATGGTGTACTGGTAATAACGGGAGACGGCATCGTAGCGGGCATGGAAATCGGGAGCGCAGGGCTCCAGGTCGCGGATGCGGATAAGGCGCTTGGTAAGGCCGTTTATCGAACGTTCCGTCTTGAACGCGTCGATTTCCCCGTCGAAATCAAAATGGGCGCACTGCCCGCGGGCATGCACGCCGGTATCGGTACGGCCCGAACCCACGATACGGATAGGAGCACGCAGCGCCGTCGTAAACGCCCCCTCCAGGGTGGACTGGACGGTCACGAACTTGGTCTTTCCGCCCTCGTTCTGCTCTTGCCAGCCGTAGAACGCGCTTCCCAAGTACTCGCAGCGGAAACGGTAACGCATCAAGCTCCTGAATCGATCGAGGCCTTGATGACCGCTTCAACCTGATCCTGCGGAATCTTCAGCTGCGAGGCGATTGCCGACGCAGGGAACCCGCGGCGCGACATCTGCATAATCTTCGTCTTCACAGTCATTTCGCGGTCGAAACGGCTCGTCTGCAGAGGCGATTTAGCCTGCAGGTTCGGATTGCCCGTGGAATTGTGGCTCTGTGCACGCAACTTCATGGTACGCTCGCGGGTAACTCCGCGCGGGGAGTGCAATACGTCGGAAAGCGACTGCATGGCCGATGTAATGCGTTCCTTCGCCGTAGGCCTAAGCTGCGGGTGCGGCGCATCGAGATCGGTCGTCATGATCTTGTTCTCGGGAACGCCAAGTTCGTTTTCGAAAGCCATCTTGGGCAATTCCTGCTCCCTGGCCGCATTTTCGACTTCGTCGATAATCGAGCGCTTCTGCGGGCGCGGGCGCGTAACGACAGTCGCGTCGTCAAGTCCGCCCTTGGGTTCCTTGAACCGCTGTTCCTCCGCCTTGATGGCCTCCATCTTCATGGTCAGGACCTTCTTCCTGTGCGCAAGGAATGCAAGCAGGATAATGCAAAGTATGACGGCAAATACACCGCAGGCAATCCAGAGCATAGTCTCGTTCGACAAGCCGAAGGGATTGTTCGAGGGTGCGGGCGCGGGAATAGTGCGCATTTCGTTAAGCGTTTCCCAGGACTGCTCCAGTTCGCCACGTATAGACAACTGCAAGTCGGGATTCCCCTGCGCCTCGTACAGGGCCATCTGCAGGGAATCGATACGGCTCCGGGCCTCAAGGTAGGCGTCCGCGTCAAAAGACCCCGCCGCAGAAAAATCAAGCAACAGATAGGCACCAAGCCCTGCCGCCAAGACAAACAAGACGATGGGAGCGATAAACTTCTTCATACAGGGGTAAATGTAGAAAAACACGGGGACCGAGGCCGGCCAAAACCGCATAAACGGCCCATTTTCAAAAAACGGGAGAAATAGTTTCGATTATTCCGGGGTGATGAGAACTTCTCTACACTTTATTCCCCTTTAGTCAAAAAAAGTATGCTTCCACCGATTTTTATAGGTATCTTTGTATTCAAGAACTCTTTGTTCTCCTCCTAACCCCCAAAAAAAAACATCCTGGCCTCTAGCCAGGATGTTTTTTGTTATCGCCAAAATTTCGCCAAAAAAGCGGTTATCGGAGCGCATCAACGGAAACGGCACGGTTACCGCCATTGTCCATAGCGAGCTGCAGGGCCATCTGGGCGCTGTAGATGAGGCCGCCCTCGTCCTGGGCGTGGTCGGGCATCACCGAGACGCCGAGACTGAGCCTTGTCGAGAGAATGCCGTCACCGTAGGCAATCTGGAGCTGGGAAATCTCCCTGCGGATGCGTTCGGCGCGTTCAAGAGTTATCTTGCTGTCGGCACCGGGGAGAATCACGCAGAGCACATTGCCGTCAAAGCGGCAGGGGATATCCTCGGTACGGATGAACCCAGGAAGGCGCTGCCCCAGTTCCCACAGGAGCTGTTCGACCGCATGGCGACCCTTTTCCTTGTTGATGGCGTCGATCGCATCGGGGTACATCATGATGATGCCGATAGGCGTGCCGTGGCGGCGGGCCGCGGAAACCTCGCGACGCAGAGATTCTTCCATGTAACGCCTGTTGAACAGGCCTGTAAGCGGGTCGCGGATGCTGTGCTGCTGGAACCGGAGATTCAGGTTCTGGTTCGCCACGTAGAGCCCGAACGTCGCGGAAACGATGCTCACCTTGGCCTTCCAGAATTCGAGAGTCTCGCCTTCGGGAAGCTTGTCTATCTGGATGCAGAGGATGCCGAAATGCTCTTCCAGGCCCTCGATCGGGGCGCAGAACGAGACTCCCTGCGGGTGATGGTGCAAATGCGTGCAGCCACCGGTGAATTCGCCCGTGGCATAGTTCGTCACGACGATATCGCCCATATTGAAGCTCGCGCATTCCGCCGGCATAATCGTGTCGTCACTGATAACATAGTCGCCAAAGGAAAGGATCTTGTGGAGCTCGGTCTGGACGCCGCCATACATATAAAGGATGCCGGCCGCCTTCGGGAAGAGTTCCGGAAGGGACTTTTCCAGGGCCTCCACCACCTCGGGGAAGGGCCTGTTCTTGAGAATCTGCTTGCAGAAGGTATTCCACGCATCGAGGGGGAACACCTGAGGAACTTTCTTGACCTGTTTCAGGGCCTCGGCAGCGGGAACCGCGCCCGGAGGGAGAATGCTGTCGAAGGGGCTCTTTTTGGTGGGACGCTCGAAAGGCTGCATCTCGTCGCCAATGGAAGGCACGACGGGCACGTATTCCGTCTTCGGGGACCTGTTCTGCGTATTGAGCAATTCAGTGTAGTTTTCTTCGGCTTCGCGCAGCTTGCGGCAACTAAGGGAATAAAAAATGAGCCCCATTACGGAACCCCAAGCACCTACGAGAACGAACTTCAGGTGCAAGGCAAGCGTATTATCCGGGATCAAATAGGCGCCAACGACCCCTGCGACAAAGAAGATTACGCAAAAGATATAAGAAAAAAAACTCATACCATAAATTTATCAAAAGAAACGCAATTTGTACCCAAACAAGCCAAAAATAGTTGAAAAAAAGCCCCCAAAACCGCAAAAAACGGGAGGTTTTCGGCCCCAGGACCAATCCCAGAACGTGGACAAGACCTCACGGCGTAACGGCCGGGGTTTGTTTTCCTAAATTTGATTTTATGACCATTCTCGAAAAAATCGCCTTGGCGTTGCCCGCCGTAGAATCCCCAGCCCGTTACATGGGCGGTGAAGCGAACTCCGTGGTGAAGGACCACAGCCAGATGCTCGCCCGCATGGCGTTCGTATTCCCGGACACCTACGAAATCGGCATGAGCAACAACGGCATCCGCATCCTGTACCACGTGATAAACAGGGAAAGCGACCTTTTGTGCGAAGTCTCCTTCGCGCCGTGGGACGACATGGCCCGCGAAATGGCAAAGTACGACATCCCGCTGTACAGCTACGCGACCTACACGCCGGTACGCGAATTCGAGGTGGTGGGCATGACGCTCCAGACGGAGCTGAACTTCACGAACGTGCCCTACGTGCTTGAACTGGCCCGCATTCCCGTGTGGCAGAAGGATAGGCAGGAAAGCGACCCCATCGTCGTCGCGGGCGGGCCGTCGATGGCAAACCCCGAACCCGTCGTAGACTTTTTCGACGCCTTCATGATCGGTGACGGCGAGAAGGTGATGATAGAGTTCCTGCGGTGCGTAGGCGAAGGCCGCAAGGCGGGCCTCAAGCGCGCCGAAATACTCGAGAACCTCTCCAAAATTGACGGCGTGTACGTACCGAGCCTCCGCCCGGTCGTGACGAACGAATTCGGCGCGATTGTGCCGGCGGAACCTGCCACCGGCGCCTACGCCACCACGAACGGAGTTCGCCGCCTGTTCATCCCGGTCATGGACCCCAAGGACTACCCGGTCAAGAACCTCATCGCAAACATGCAGCTGGTACACAACCGCTTCAGCGTGGAAGTCATGCGAGGCTGTGCGCAGGGTTGCCGCTTTTGCCAGGCGGGCATCTGGTACCGCCCGTGCCGCGAACTCAACCCGGACGATGTATTGGACATCGCGAAGGCGGGCATCCGTGCCACCGGCGAACGCGAACTCGGGCTACTTTCGCTTTCTACCGCCGACTACAAGCCGGTCGAGGCTCTCACCGACAGTATCATCGACGACCCGTTCTTCGATACCGTCGACGTGAGCCTCCCGAGCATCCGCGTGAACAGCTTCGGGCAGACACTCGCCGGCAAGATTGCCGCACTCAAAGGTGGCCGCAGCGCCACGTTCGCCCCCGAGACGGGTTCCGAACGCATCCGCAAGATGATCAACAAGACCATCAGCGACCAGGACATGTACGACGCCGCCGAGCACGCATTCAGCAGCGGATTCAACAAAATTAAGTTGTACACGATGATCGGATTCCCGACCGAGAACGAGGCCGACATGCAGGCGTTCTGCGACCTCATCTTCAATCTCGTGAAAATCGGGCGCAAGTACAACCGCGGCATCCAGATTGCAGTCAGCATCGGCATATTGATTCCGAAGTCCTTCACCGCGCTGCAGTGGGCGCCGTACATGGACAAGGAAACCGCCCTCAAGCACATCCGCTACGTGCGCGAGAAGTTCTTCAAGCACCCGAACGTAAAGATTAACTGGGCCAGCTGGGAAACGAGCTTCCTCGAAGCCGTCTACAGCCGCGGCGACAGGAGCCTCGGCCCCGTCATCTACGAAGCCTACAAGCAGGGCATCCTCTTCGAGAGCGACGCCTACCGCTTTGACTTCAACAAGTGGCTCGCTGTATGGGAAAAATGCGGCTACGACACCAGCTGGGTGTACCGCGAACGCGAGAAGGACGAAGTGTTCCCGTGGGATTTCATCCATGCGGGCACCACAAAGCAGTACCTGCGCCGCGAATGGGAAAAGGCGTTCGACCCGAATTCCGCGCCCGTTCCGAACTGCAAGTGGGGCGACTGCCAGAAGTGCGGTATCCCCGGGTTCGGCGCCGAGATCAAGCTCGCCGACGACCCCGTGCGCCACAAGGCGCCGAGCCGCACCCCCGAAGAAATCAAGAAACTCGTCGCGGAACGCCGCCCCAAGAAGACCGAAAGTTTCAGCTACAAGATTACCTTCAAGAAGACCGGCCTCAGCCGATTCCTGCCCCACCAGAACATGCTCAGCTTCTTCGAGCGAACGTTCCTGTGCGCAGGCATTCCGGTAAAATTCAGCGAAGGCTTCAGCCCCAAGCCGCGCATCTCGAACATGGGCGCGCTCCCCCTCGGGCTCGAAACCTACTGCGAAGTCATCAGCGTGGAATTGCTGCAGAAGCTCGACATCTCGCCCGAGAATCTCCCGACGCTCATGGCGCAGCTGAGCACGCCGTTCCCGCGGGGCATGGAAATCGTGAACATCGAGCCTCTCAAGCAAAAGCTCAGCAAGCACTTCCCGAAGGCGATGGTGTACCGCCACACGCCCGAAAGCATCCCGGAAGACCTGATGGAACGATTCAACGCCAAGACGCTCCCCATCGTGAAGAACCACCGCGGGCAGGAAATCAACCTGAACGAGCAAGTGCTCGGCATAGAAATCGCAGGCGGCACCCTTTTCGTGAAGGTGAAATGCAACGAACAAGGCTGCACCGCGAGCCCGTTCGTGATATACGCCGGCCTCCTGGGCATGGAAATCGACCCCGCGAAGCTCGACGAAGCCTCAAGGCGTTTCCTAATCGCCAAAATCAGCATGGAATGGCAAAATTAGGCAAAAAGACGATAGTTTTTTTTTACGAAAAAACGATAGACGGATAGCGAGAGATAGGTTATTTTTTCAATATCTGATTATCAAGGAGTTAACAAAAAATGAAAAAATTCTTTTTGACATTGGTAGCCTCGCTGGCCCTCTGCAGCTACAGCTACGCCCAGGACGATGACGACGAATACGAAGACGACGACACTCCGGCAGCCACCAGCGCTCCCGCTCCCCAGAGCAGCGCCCCCGCATCAAGCGCTTCTACAGGTTCCGAAAGTGCCGGCGGCGAAATGCTGGGATTCGGCGTCGACCTCCTCGGCGCTATCGACAACGAAGGCGCCCAGAAGTTCTACGTGACGTTCAAGCTCTTCCCCGATATGGAAATTTCCGCCATTCTGGCCCTGTACCATCACGGCGAGACAACCCGTGAATACAAGAGCCCCAAAGCCGAAGAAGATCGGGGTGACGACTACACCCAGATCCAGATCGGTGCCGGATTCGACTATTTCATTGCGCAGATTCTCCTTCCGATTTCCGTCGGCGGCGAATTCCTCTTCAGCCACTGGGGTGAAGGCAACAACCAGGTCACATTCAATGCCTTCGCCGGCCTTCGTGTGAACCTGGTCTCGCACTTCTACCTGACGGGCAAGGTCGGACTCGGACTCGACTACATCTCCACGGAAGGAAACGAGGCCGCAGAACGTTGGGAGGCCGGCGCGCTCGTGGGGCAGTCCAAGGGCGAATACGAAGCCTCCAGGGTCGATATCGGGTTCAAGACCGCGGTACAGCTGCACTGGTTCTTCATGTAATCGGGACCTGAAAAGAAACAATTCAAGCCGCTCCAATCGGGGCGGCTTCTTTTATATGCGGGAGATGATTGCCAACACCACGTTTCACCCGTGGCAGGCTCCCTCCTGGCCTCGCGATGACACTGCTACTCTGCAGGCAATATGATTTCGATATGGCGCGTGCTCACGTTGAGGAAGTGCGTACGGAACAGGTCCTTGTCGTTCCTGTCGCTCACTTTCACCTGCGTCACGGCGATAAAGTCCTTGTTTTCGCGGATATAGTCGGTAAGGCGTTCGTCACGGAGCGTGTCGATTTCGCCTGTAATGATAAAGCTGTCGGTCCAAATTTTTACTAGCATAAGATAAATATAAAGTTTTTTCGGCCTAAAAAAGCGTTTTTTGAAAAATTTTTCTCAATTTCGCATTTTGCAACATATATTATAGGAAACACAAGGATTTTATCTCACAAGGAATTGATCTCATGACTAAGAAAAAGCAACTTCATCCGGCCCCCGGCAAAATGGCATACCTGAACGAAGAATTCATGGAAAGCGACGCTGGCCGCCCGCTCCGCATCCTTTCTGAATTTTTCGCACCGCAGCAAGTGTTCGACCAGGAAGAGATCGACAACACCATCGTTTTCTTCGGTTCCGCCCGCACCCTGCCACCCGACGAAATCAAGAAGCGCCGCAAGGGCTGCAAGGACAAGAAGGAACTCGCCCGTCTCGCGAGGCTCGAGAAGGTCGCCGAATCGTACAATGCGGCACGTGAACTCGGGCAGAAGCTCGGCAAGTGGGCCAACAAGCGCCACGAAGGCTACGCCATCATGACTGGTGGCGGACCGGGCATCATGGAAGCTGGCAACCGCGGGGCGACCGACGTGGGCACGCCCTCCATCGGCCTCAACATCAAGCTTCCGTTCGAGCAGCACCCGAACCCCTACCTCGACGATGCGCTCAACCTGCAGTTCCGCTACTTCTTCATCCGCAAGTACTGGTTCCTGAAAAAGGCTCGCGCGCTCGTGGTGTTCCCCGGCGGCTTCGGCACTCTCGACGAGATGTTCGAGATGCTCACGCTCATCCAGACCGACAAGTATGCCCAGCAGCTGCCCGTCGTTATTTTCGATTCCAAGTTCTGGAAGAAGGCTCTGAACTGGGAGTTCTTCGCCGAGACCGGTATGATCAACAAGGAAGACCTGAAGCTGTTCAAGTTCTGTGACACAGTGGACGAAGCTTTCGATTTCATCACCAGTACTCTGGAAAAGCAAGATACCGAATCAACCGCTCTCGAATGGTACCGCAAATAGCCGCATATTTTTATTTTTGAGCCCGTTCAACAACAAAGTATGAATGATGCTTAGAAACCTACTTGCAGAATCTCTAGACCGTATTTCGCGCGACCTCGCGTTGCGTCCGCATTACACGAAAGAAGAATACCAGCGCTGGTTTGACCAGAACCCCGAATTCTTGCACAACGGGGCGATGGAAAAAATCGAGCTGCTGGAACCGCTCACCCTCGAAGGGACGAACAACCTGTACCGGGCGAACTTCTGGATACAGCATTCGGGCGACAACCAGCATTACGGGGAGCGCGAAATCGTCGTCAAGATTTGCAAGTACTGGGCAGCTCCGGGCAAGAACCGACTGCACAGGCTCAACATGCTGCTGAGCGCCTTCCAGGACGAGATACGCATCAACAACCTGATACGCGCCACCAACATCGAGGGCGTGGTGCAAAGCCTCGGTGGCGGCATCGCGGGAAGGCACCCGTACCTGAAGATGGAATTCATCAAGGGCTGCGCGCTCGACCGCGTCTTCAAGACGAACCTGACCGATGACGAGATGCTCCGGCGAATCGCGCAAATCGCGTACCTCGCCAACACGATCAGCCAGTTGCACTATTACCAAGTCATCCACAAGGACTTGAAACCGAAAAACCTGCTCCTGTGTCAGAATCCCTCGCACAGGAACAACCACAAGATCCTCATTTGCGACTTCGGTTACGCGCAGGCAAAACTCCGCGAGTCCGTAAACGAATACGGCGGACAGCTCACGCCCTGCTACAGCGCGCCCGAACAGGCCATCATGGGCGAGAACCTTTCCTCGTCGGTGGACTATTTCAGTTTCGGAATTATCGTGCACGAGTTCCTGACCGGATACAAGCTGTTCCCGAAGGCAATGGACATATTCATCGAAGACGGCCACAAGATTACCGACCGCTACCTGGAATACATCAAGACGGGACGCGAGAACCGATTCAACGACAGCAGGTTCCCGGAGCTTGCGGAATGGATCGACCGGCTCACGATTTTCGACAGTTTCGAACGCATGCAGAACTGTCCTAACCTTTTCGACATTGCGCACAAACTGCGCGAACGAGTCAACGCCCAAGGGTACCGCGACGTGAACACGGACTTCCTGTGGAACCAGTTGGGCGAATACGGAAAACGCTAAACGACGGAGGCAGCGATGCACGGGACAAGGAAATTCACGAGGCGTCTCAAGGTTTACCACTACCTTGCCTTCGCGGCAATACTTGCCATCGGCATTTTCAATGCCGTCACCGCGCTCGCCCCCGTAATGCAGCAGAGGGAACTCGAGAAGAACATCGCGCTCTCGTTCGAAAAGTGGTGGCAAGAAGAAGGCGCTCCTAATTTCAAGATGATTGGCCTTCCCGTCAACGATTCCGCAAGGGCTGTCGAATTCGTGCAATACCGCGAACGCGTACTCTCGTCAGGCAAGTCCTTCGACGTCGAGGAACGCATCAAGGCCAAGCGGAAAGAATTCCGCGAATGGTGGGAAATCGGCGGCGGCAAGGAAGAATACATCGCAAAGCACGGGACATACCCCAAGGAAGCTCAGTTCGAAAAAGAGCTGTACAAGTTCCTCAAGAGCTACAGGGACCAGTTCCCGCGATACGCCCTGGCTTTCATCCCGAAGGATGGAGAATACGGAAGGCTGCTCACCTGCTGGTTCCTCTTCCCGAGCTGGGCCAGTTTCGGCCTGTTCGCCATCTTCTTCCTGTTCGCCTTTATAAAACTTAGCGACAGATGGGGCGTCATCATCACGCTCGTATCGTTCTTCGCGCTCGCGCTTTTCGGCGGATGCGTTGTCGACGTCCTCACCTCGACGAGTTTCTTCAAGCAGTACGTGGCAGAACGCTACATGGGCGCAAGTATCGCGCTAGCCTTCCTGCTGGGCGCCACCGCATTCGACAAGGACAAGAGCAACATATCGCCAATTGTCCGCGGCACGGCAATCGCCGGACTCGTCCTCGACTTTGCCGTCAACTGGTTCGTGAACCCCGGTATATTCGGTTCCGTAGCCTTCGCATCAGTTCCGTTCTTCGCGCTAGGCGCACTCGCCGGCATCAAGATGCCCAAGCGCCGCAAGAGCCTTTCCGAGCAGCGCAAAGACGCACTGGCGACCCGCATGCAGCGTACCGCACAAAGGAACATCACCGCGGAACGGTATGCAAAGACACGCAAAAACATCGACGATGGTTTCAGCGCCGCCCAGAAGACGCATTACGACGCCGCCAAAATATTCCTCTGTCAGGCAATGACCGCGCTCCTGCAGGAACAGCCGCTCGATCACGACACCCTGAAGAAAACGGCCGAACGCATAGTGAGCCCAAGCCTCTACATAGACGTCCCCAGCACGCAATGGATTGAATGGGGCGGGACGGCAAAGTCCAGAGGCTGTATCGAAGCCGCGCTCTTCTTGCTGGAAAAAGGCCTTTCGCTCGAAAAAGACCCGAAGATTGCACGCCGTGCGCTCTATACCGTAGGCGAAATCCGCATCCGTTATGGAATCGAGCCCGAAGAAGGCAAGCAACGCCTCGAAAAAGTCATCGCGCTCGGAGACAACGACCTCCTCGCCACCCAGGCGAAAAAACTGCTAGGAAAAGCGGACAACTAAAAACAAAACGCCCGCAGGCAAGACCCGCGGGCAAATTTTCTATACGGCCAGAACCGGCTACTTTTCGTTCGCGAGGTAGGCCTTCCAGGTTGTCGCAAGGAGCGTTTCCAAATCGCTGAACTGCGCCTTCCAGCCAAGAACTTCGTGCGCCTTCGCGGGATTCGCCACGAGGGATGCGGGGTCGCCCGGGCGGCGTTCCACAATGCGGTACGGGCACTTGCGGCCGCTGACCTTTTCTGCCATGTGGATGACGTCGAGCACGGAACTTCCCTGCTGCACGCCCAGATTCACGATGAGGCTCTTGTTGTTCTTCTGCAGATAATCGAACGCCATCCCGTGACCTATCGCGAGGTCGTTCACATGAATGTAGTCGCGCACGCCCGTTCCATCGGGAGTGTCATAGTCGTTACCGAACACGAGCAGTTCCTTGCGCTTGCCGAGCAGGGCTTCCATCACCACCGGGATGAGATTCGCCGGATTCTTCTCGAGCCCGTTGATGCGTCCCTTCACATCGTAGCCCGCCGCGTTGAAATAGCGGAGAGCCGCGAACTTGATTCCGCGCAGTTGGTCGTACCACTTGAGGAATCCTTCGATGGCGAGTTTCGTGTAGCCGTAGTAATTCTCGGGTTCAGTCGGGTGCTCCTCATCGACAGGCTGGTACTTCGGGGCGCCATAGGTGGCAGCGGAACTCGAGAACACGAAGTACTTCACGCCGGCAGCGGAGGCGGCATTCAAAATGTTGATGGAACCCGTTATGTTGTTCACACTGTACTTTTCTGGATTGATCATCGATTCGCCGGCAGCCTTGAAGGCGGCCAGGTGCACGAGGCCCTCGGGCTTGAAGCTATTCAAAAAAGCCCCAATCTCATCGGGGTTCAGGATATCGCCCTTCACGAATCCCGCCTCGGGGAACAAGTTCTGTTCGAGACCGCTCGAGAGATTGTCGAACACGCAGACTTCGTGCCCGCGGTCGAGAAGTTCCCTGGTCGTGTGCGATCCGATGTACCCGGCACCACCGATAACTGCAATCTTCATATTCTTTCCTTTTTCATTCGACCGCTCTCGCGGACCCAGTTATAAAATTAGCATCCCGTCGCCGTAGCTGAACAGCTTCATCTTGTTCTCGACCGCCATCTTGTAGGCGGCAAGCGTATTTTCGCGTCCGTAGAATGCGGATACGAGCAAGATGAGCGAACTCTTGGGCCAGTGGAAATTCGTGAGCAGCCCGTCCACAATCTTGTAGCGGTAGCCCGGATAGAAGAACGCATGCGTCACTCCCGTCTGCGCCTTCACGATTCCGTTATCGTCAGCAATCGTTTCCACCACGCGGGTACTTGTCGTACCGACAGTAACGACGCGGCCACCCGCGGCCTTCGCCTTGTTGATGATGTCGGCGTTTTCCTGCGTGAGTTCATAGTGCTCGCCGTGCATCTTGTGCTGCGTAAAATCTTCGACCGAGATATTCTGGAACGTACCGGGGCCCACGTGCAACGTCACTTCCGCAACATACACGCCCTTCGCCTTCAAATCGGCCAGCATCTGCTCGCTAAAGTGCAGGCTCGCCGTAGGTGCGGCTACCGCTCCCGAATACTTCGCAAAAATGGTCTGATAAGCCTTCTTGTCGTCTTCGTCATCCGGGCGGTTGATGTACGGCGGGAGCGGCACGTGGCCTTCACGGTTCATGACCGCCTCAAGTTCCACAGGCGTCACCGCAAAGCGCAAAATGCGGGCTCCGTCTTCCTTCACGTCTTCGACTACAGTCTTCACGCCAGCGATTTCGAGTTCGCGGCCAATCTTGAACGCCTTGCCCGGGCGGACCTGAGCCTCATAGCGGGCGGAGCCGTCTTCTGCGGGTATGAGCGCCTGCACCAGAAGCGTTTCCACCTCGCCGCCGTGCAACGTGTGCCCGAAGAGGCGTGCGGGAATCACCTTCGTGTTGTTCACCACCAGGCAATCGCCGGGGCGAAACAGTTCCACAATCTCGGGCGCCTTCATAATACGGCGCGGCCCACCATCCTTGGGGCAATGCAGAATGCGCGTCTTGCCCTTGCCCGCCGTGCGGCTCGCAATCAGTTCCTTCGGGAATTCAAACGTGTAGTCGGAAAGTCTGTGGTCTTTCTCGATATTTTCCATTTCGACAAGCCTTCCTAGCCTTCCATTTCGGCCAAAGCTTTTTTCATTTTCTGCTTGATTCTTTCACGGAGCGACGCCGGCTTCACGATGCGGATATCGGAGGCGGCGCCCATGAGCCAGTTCTCGAAATCCGGCGTGACACGGAGCTTCAAGTCGACAATCATGTTCTTGCTGCGGTCATAACGCTTCGAGACCTCGGGATAAAAATGCGAACGCTCAAACTGTGTCTGTAGCCACTTGTTCCTGATTTCGAGCGTGATATCTTCAGCCTTAATTTTTTCGTCCGTATACTTTCCAAAGGTATACATGTAATGAACACGAGCGTCAAATGTGAACTTGGGCGAAGAATGGTTCGTCTCCGACATGCTCTCGATATGCTCAAACATATAATTCTTGAAAACCTGTTCGCCCTTCGCGTCAAAATCGCCCGCCACGAGGTAGAGCGTGTCCATGCGCATAATCACCTTGACCGGGAAAATCTCGCATGTCTTGATTGATTCTTCGGATGTCGACGGACGATAACGTATCTTGAGCGCGAACCCGTCATGAATGGCCTTTAGGGCGCGATTCACCATGGCGTCCTGAATCTTGTCATCGCAAAACGGGCCATAGTCCAGCACGTAATCCGGGTCGGTCGTAACGGCCTCGGGTTTGAACTCGTCCGGATTGGTCGTCTGCAACACGCCGATAACCTTGTCCAAAAGTTTCGTGGTCTTGATATCCGGAGCCGATGTCGCCGGCAGGTTCCTCTTGATCTTTTCAAGTTGCTTCACCACGCTCTGGTTGAAGTTCGCCTGTTCCTCAACCTGGATAACGTAACGAGTCTCCCCTTCGCGCTTGATCTTGCGGAGTCCGCAGTTTTCCTGCTCAATGACCTCCAAATGCCGGAATACCGTACGCGGGCTGCACCCGAGCGCATCGGAGAGCATCGAGACCGACATAGGGGTTTTCAATTTAGACTTAATAAGGTTTATCTTTTCGTATCCAGTTGCCATATACCTACTCCTTTTGGTTTATCCCTCAACAACCCTAAGCCTGTTTTCGACCGAGGTGGAAAGCGACATCTTGACCGCATTGACAAACGCCATCTGCTTCTGCCATGCGGAATGCACGCGACCTTCCAGCAAATACTTGTTCCCGATGTACGAGACCTTGATCTTAGCTCCCTGGAACCTAGAATTCATCGAATAGCTAAGTTCCATTTCCAAGCACTCATCCCTGTTCTCCATTTCCTTCTCGGACATCGTGACCATCGAAAAGGTCAGGTCCAAGACTCCCGGAATTTCTGCGATGCGGCTTTCCAGGTCCCTCGGTGATGCATCGTCGAAGCAACACAGCGAAACAGAGACCCTGCCCTCACAAACCTTCACCTTGTAATCGAACACGTTGCGTCCGAACGATTCAAGCAACGTGTAAATGCGATTCTCTATCAACGAATCCGTGATTCCCGGTTCCGGAATAATTTTCGTAAAATCGACGCACCCGCGGATGTGCGGCATGCTGTTCACGCATGCACGCAGCGAGCGCTTGATAGAATAATTTCTGACCAGCCCGTTGAGGTAGACAATACCCTGCCCGACCGTCACCGATATGCGGCCAGCATCCTCCACGAAGAGCTGCTGCAATTTGTTCTGCACAATTTCGGACAGTTTGTCGTTCGGAATGTTCTGCGCCGTCTGCGGAAGCGTAATGAACAGCACCGAAGCGTCCTCGAGCAGAACGGCAAGTTTGTCCTTGTCGCCATCCTTCACGAACCCGACCGCCACGCCGAACTGGTCGCGGATGGCATGGTACACGCAGTCACCGAGGAGCGTCTGCGCGCTCTGCGCCGGCAAAAGGCGGTAACCTTCCGCGGACCTCTCGTCGATATACGGGAGGCGGTCCAGTTCGATTTTTTTCGCGGGCCCGCCATCGTAACTGATGACGATGATTTCCTTGTCGTTCGTCTGGAAATAGCTCTTGACCATTCCCGGCTTGACCGAGCCCCTGAAATAAAGCCAGTTGCCCGCGGCAATGCGGCTGTTCCCGTACACGCGGGTGTACTCGCCCGCATCATCCGAATGCGAGAACGCGAACTCGTTCGAGAAGGCGACGAACGCGGATTCGCACCTTTCGCACACGCACAGGAGAGGAACATGCGAAGTCATTCCGCCGTACGTGGAATACGGCTCGCGCGCATACAAGCCATGCACGGTAACCATACGGCACCGGCAGCAGAACAACTGCTGGGAATGAATCCTATGTGGGAACTGGCTTCGCATTGAAAGTGTGGGATGTGAAAAGATAAAGGTGGATGTGGAATGCGAAATTAATTACACACTACACATCACACATTACACATTATTTCATCAGCGGGAGGGCGACGTCGATACGGCGGAGGACTTCGTCCTTGCCGATAATCTCGAACATTTCCCAAAGGCCCGGACCGGCGGTAACGCCAGAGACGGCAAGACGCGGGGCACCCACGAGTTCACCGACCTTGTGGCCGCAACGTTCGGCGAGGTCGTAGAAACCTTTCTCGATGATCGGAGTCTTGAAGTCTTCGATAGAAGCGAGCATGTCGCGCACGAGCGTCGCCACTTCCTTGGAGCCTTCGCCGAAGTGCTTCTTCGCACCCTTCTCGTCGTAGGTCGTCGGAGCCACAAAGAAGTACACGGCCATCTCGGCCAGGTCCTGCACAAAGTGGGCGCGCGGCTTGAGCTGCTTCACGATTTCGTCGAGGCGCTCTTCCGGTTCCTTAGAAAGGTCGATGCCCTTCGCAACAAGGCCTTCCTTCATGATTCCCTTGAGGAAGCTGTCGTCGCACATGTGGATGTGCTGGCCGTTCATCCACTGCAACTTCTTCTCGTCGAAGCTTGCGGACTTCGGGTTGATACGTTCGAGAGTAAAGCTTTCGACCATTTCCTTGATGGTCATGACTTCGCGGTCGTCGCCCGGGTTCCAGCCGAGGAGCGCGAGGTAGTTCACGAGAGTCTCCGGCAGGTAGCCGAGGTCGCGGAAGTCGCCCACGGAAGCCGCACCCTTGCGCTTAGAAAGTTTGCCGCCGTTCTTGTCAAGAATCACCGGCAGGTGGCACCATACGGGCGGCTGCCAGCCGAAAGCCTTGTAAAGGAGTTCGTGCTTCGGCGTGGAGCTGATCCATTCGTCGCCGCGGAGCACGTGCGTCGTTCCCATGAGGTGGTCATCGACGACGCTCGCAAAGTGATAAGTCGGGTAACCGTCGCGCTTGATGAGCACGAGGTCGTCCAGAAGTTCATTCTGGTAACTGATGTGGCCGCGGATCATGTCGTCGAATTCAGTGACGCCAGTTTCAGGCACCTTGAAACGGATGACGGCCTTTTCGCCGGCGGCGATGCGGGCTTCGGCTTCTTCGCGGCTGATATTACGGCAGTGGCGGTCGTAACCCGTGACCGGCACGTGAGTCTTTTCCTGTTCGGCGCGAACTTCCTGCAGGCGTTCTTCGGTGCAGAAGCAGTAGTAGGCATAGCCCGCATCCAGGAGCTTCTTGATTTCGCGGTGGTAGATGTCCAGGCGTTCGCTCTGGAAATACGGACCGCAGTCGCCTTCGCAACCCGGACCTTCGTCCCACTGCAGGCCCAGCCACTTGAGGTCACGCATCAAATCATGGAGTGCGGTCTCGTTATAGCGCTTGCGGTCGGTATCTTCGATGCGCAGGTAGAACGTACCGCCCATGTGCTTTGCAAAAAAGTAGTTGTAGATGGCGGTACGCGCACCGCCCACATGCAGATAGCCCGTGGGGCTCGGGGCAAAACGCACGCGGACAGGACGGGTAGCAGAATTTTCGCTCATGATATGATTCCCTTGTTAAAATTTGCAGTCAATTTCCGTCATAAATATAGAAAAATGAATAAACCCCGGTGATCAGCCGAGGTTTTTCCATTTAAAGAGAGAGAATTCAAAAAAAGCCAATGACGCAGATTATGCGTGCTTGGCGTATTTCCTGAAACTCTTAACCAGAAGGGCGGCGAGAATGCAGTACATGTTTGTCCTTTTATCCTTGATTTTTTCCTTTTTATCACCATTTTCAAAACGGCGAGCCAATATTAACAATTTTTTACTAACGCTGCAAGGGTGAAAATTATATATATTTAAAATTTGCGCCTCTTTTTTTCGGGCTTTGGGCGAAAGATTCGCATCCACGCGATTGTTAACTTGGTCTAGCCGCTTAAAATTTGGTATTTTTGGCGGTATGAAACGAATTCTTCTCATCTGTCTTGCCTTGACCTTCGTTGCTTTTGCACGTCCGTCCCTGCAACTGGACAAGGACAGAATCGAAGCCGGCAAGACCTTCGGACTCCAACTTGTATATCCACTTAACGAACTCCCCGAAAACAGGGACAATTTGACCATCGAGACGCAGAATGGCTTTACATTCATGGGCCTAGACAGTAGCGACCAGGTCATACGCCCCGATATCGAAGACATGTTCAATTCCTTCTTCGGGGGCGGACGTAACCGCGGCGGCTACAAGGCGCGTATATATACCTTCAAGCTGAGGGCGCCCAAAAAGACGGGACGCATCGGTATCGGCCAGTTATTCATCGATATCGACGGTCAGAAGCGCGTCATAGCGAATGATATACCCATCAACATCCAGCGTGCCTTTACCGACGACGCCCTCGCCGTTTCGCTCACGGCAAGCAAGAAGTCCGTCTACGAAGGCGAACAGTTCTTCGTGACGCTCGGGCTCCATACCTTTGAGCATTTTGAAGGCGGCCTGCAGGCTACCGACATGAACACGGGCGACGACTTCATCGTACACAGGAGCGACCTTTCGAACCTAAAATTCGAACCCGTAGAAAACGCACGCCGCGAAATGCAGGCGAGCGCCAAGTTCGCATGGCTCAGCCCCACCAAGAGCGGCAACCTGCAAATTCCCCCGTTCAAGTTCAAGTACACCAAGAGGGGCGAACCCAAGATTGTCGAAGAGAACAAGCAGATGGGCGGCATGTCGTTCCACTCGCAGAGCATCCGCCAGGAATCCATCGAAGCCGAAGCGCAGTCCCCCACGATAAACATCAGCGTGAAGCCCCTGCCCGAAGAAGGCAAGCCCGCGAACTTCAGCGGCATGGTCGGCAACTACAGCTTCAACGCCGACTTCGACCGCACGAACCTGAAGGTCGGCGAAGCGCTCACGCTCTCCGTCGAAATCAAGGGTGACGGAACGCCGGGCACCCTGACCGACCCGAAGTTCCCCGACTTCAGCGACTTCCGCTCCGTTCCGCCCGAAAACAACATCTCGAAAAAGATCGTTGGCAACAAGGTCATCACCTCCAAGAGCATCAAGGTGTTCCTCTATCCCAAAAAGAAGGGCGAATTCACCGTTCCCGAAATTTCGTACTCGTGGTTCAATCCGAGCAAGAGGAAATACGAGACCGCAACGGCGGGCCCGTGGACCATCATCGTGGAGAAGGGCGAAGCCGCGCCCGAAGCCATATTCCAGTCCCCCGCCACCGTCGCCGGCCCTCCGTCCGTGCAGAAGAAAGAAATCGAATCACTCGGGTCCGACATCCGCTTCATCCACCAGGTATCGGGAACCGGCAACAAGGCTCCGTATAAGAGCATCTGGTACTGGATAGCACTGCTCGGCGCCCTCCCCTTCTACTTCATCGTCACGTGGGCCATCCGCAAGCGCCGCAAGCACAACAGCGATTCCGCGTTGGTGCGCAAGGGCAAGGCGAACAAGATGCTCAGGGAACGCTTCGCAAGCGCACGCGAGGCCCTGCACAAGGGTGATGCCAAGGCGCTCTACGCCGCGCTCGAAAACGGGCTCATCGATTATCTCAGCGATTGCACCAACCTGGAATTCAAGGGCATGACCCGCCCGCAAATGAAGGAAGAACTTGCAAAACTCGGCGTCAAGGAAGAAACGATAGCCTCCATCGACAACTGGCTCGAAAAATGCGCGTTCGCGCGATTCGCTCCCGTAGATCCCTCCGCCGACGAACAGAAGAAGATGCTCGCCGACGTGGAAAAGCTCTGCGGCGAACTCGGAAAACTGAAATAGCGGCTAGCACAAAGGATAGTATATGACTTTCTGGAAAAAGATTCTTTTGACGATTGCATCGGTCGCAACGCTTGCGACGGCCGCCCCCGAATGTTCTGGCATGGAAGAAGGAACCAAGGCATACAACAACGGTGACTTCGAACGCGCCATCGACGAATGGCGTACCTGCGCCGACAACGGCACGCCCGACGCCGACCTGTTCTACAACCTGGGCAACGCCTACTTCAGGAACGGCAAAATCGGTTTCGCCATCTTCTATTACCGTTCCGCCCTGAGGCTGCGTCCCAACGATGACGACATACAGCACAACCTCAAATACGCGCAGGCCATGACCCGCGACAAGGTGGAAGACGAAGGCGAAGAGAACCCGATTCTTTCCGGGCTCTTCAAGGCGCACCACGCGCTTTCGCTCAAGGCTCAGCTCATCGCGCTGCTCGCCATCTTCTGGCTCATCGCCCTGATTGGCATCGCAGGGAGAATCGTCATCGGCGAAAAGGCGAAGAACGTCTGCACGGGCGCCATATTCGTGCTCACCGCGGTATTCTGCGTCATCGGTTCCAGCGCGGCCTACAAGATTTTCATACTCGAAAAGGAAATCTGCGGTGTCGTCACCGCCGCAGACGCCGACGTGACCAGCGCCCCGAGCGACAAGTCCCAGACGCTCAATACGCTTTCCGAAGGCACCACCTTCGAAGTCATTTCCGAACAGGGCAATTTCGCGGAAATCCGTCTCGGCGAAAAGATCAAGGGCTTCGTAAAGCTCTCCGAAGTCGGCATCGTAAAGTAATCAGGAACCGCCATTCCGGTTCAAATCCGCCCGCGCGGATGCAAAAAAAATCAGCCGCCAACGACCATCCGTTAGCGGCTAATATTTTATGGTCAACAACTGCCGACCACCGTCCAACAACATACACTTCAGCTAAAAATTAACAGCCGGCAATCAACAACCATTGACCAGCAACCAACGACTAGTTGAACCGCAGCATCAGCGCGAGTTCGAACTGCAGAATCTGACGCAGGTGCGGAGTTTCGTCATCCAGTTTCTCGTGAATCTGGCGGTATTCGATATAGGCGCTCATCGAGGCCATCTTGTTGAACTGGTAGCCAGCGCTCGGACGGATGAACCATTCGTGCGTACGCGAGGGCACCGTACGCGATGTCAGGACCAGTTCCGGATTGTACGCCACCGGATTGCTCGACATGTTGTACCTCGAGAGGTCTTGGGCATCGAATGCCCACTGCTTGAACACGCCGTCGGTACCGCTTTCCTTGTTCCACATGTTGTAATCGCTACCGGCGGAAGGATTGTATTCCTTGCGGATGTTCTTGTTGTAGTCGTAACCCGCGGTGAGCTTGAGGTCGATATTGTTCTCGAGCTTGACGTACCACTTCCACAACTGGAAACCACGCTGGAGCTTGAGCGGGTACGAAATCGAGAAGTCATCGCCGACGTTGATGGAGAAGTCATTGTACAGCGACGTATGAATCCACGGCGTTTCCCAGAAGTCATCCGTCGTATCCTTGATGTTGCCCAAGGAATCCGGCCAGCAGGGCAGCCCGATGACTTCCTGCTTGGGGCGTCTGTCGGTCGTTTCCATTTTCAAGCGGACGGCATTCTCGATTTTCAGGTTCTTCTGCGTGAGGAACGTAATGCGAACGATCGGGTTGAAGTTGATCTGATAGCTCCAAGAATCTTCGGCGCTCTGGAACGGCTTCACGGAAGTCGTCCTCGTGAAATCAAACCTGTGGGTCGTACTCACGCTCCTGAAACTGTTCAAGAACGGGATACGCTGTGCGAAGTTCGGAACCGTGATACCGACGCCAATCTTGGGCCAGACGGTCGTCGTGTCGACATAGAGTGGATACTCGCGGGACTGCGAGAAATCTTCTTTCCACTGCAGGTCGCCCGAAAGCCCGATATCCCAAATCGGAAGCGTGATACCCGTAGCTATCTGGAACTGGCGAGAAACCGCATGCCTGAAGTTGCCCTGATACACAAGCGTATCGACATCCCTGTTGCGGTACTGGCCGAACTTTTCGAAATCACCGCGAGAAGTAAGCCCCATGTCGCCCGAAATGATATTCCAGATTCCGCGATTGCGGTAGCCGTTTCCGAGGCCAAGGCCATACAGGTAATACTGCAGCGGAGTCACACCCTGCTGTTCATACAGCTGGGCAAGCGTGAAGTTTTCGCCCACGGTGTTGGTGCTCGCGTTCCAGTTGAAGCGGACTTCGCGCCACTTGAGCTTTTCGAAAAGGCTAACGACCTTGGATTCATTGCCGAAGAGCTTCAAGAAATCGATAATCTTGAGCGTCGGGCTAAATTCGAAGCGGTTCGTCTGTGATATGGTCCAGTAATTCTTTTCAAGAGTATTATGGTCCATGAAGTCAAACGCATCGGGAATGGTCTTCTGCTGGTTGAAATCAGAAGTATAGCTCGCGTTGAACGGCAAGAACGGAATGAGACGCGGGTTGAACGTCAGCTTGAACTGCTGCGTACGGGCGCGTTCGTTGCGGAGGATACCATAGGCACGCCCGTATTCGCGATGACCTACGCTATCGACCTTGTAGAATATCGTACTATCGTAGCGGATTTCGTAGGAATCCGGATTCGACATGTCTATCGTCTGAGGCACGCCCGCTTCGTTCTTGCGCGCAACCGTATCAGTCGGAATAATCACAAGGCTGTCATGAGAAACATAGACCTTCCTGTCGGTATGGTCAAAGTCGAATACGTAGCCAGACGCAAACATGCCGCCTTTATCGGGCGTAAAGAAGTTTTCCTTCACGAATCCTTCGCGGTCGCCACCACCGAACATGTCACGCTTGATGTTCAACGAGTAGTTCGCCGAAAGGAACGAAAGGATGTTCCAGCGCATATTCAGCTTGTGGTTCAAATCCGCCGTGTAGGTCACGACCTTGTCGACCTGCGGTTCCACGAAATCGGGATCGCGGACCTGGTTCACGTAACGCACGTAGTTGAAGTCGAACAGCGTGACATCGAAGGTCTGCGGCCACGGTTCGAGTTCTGTCTTGGCCAAAGCCTGCAGGAACGAATTTTTGGACTTGGCAAGCGATTCGAACGGCTTGAGCTTGAAGAGGCTGAAGGTACCCAGCTTGTATTCCAATACCGTGTGGTAAGAATAGGTGGAGTCCGCGGTCATCGTCGCACGGCCTTCCGTCTGCCGGTACGAATAGCTTGCCGCCGGGCGTTCCAAGAATATCTGCGAGAGCGCCTCGCCCACCTTGGATTCCGACGCCTTGTAGTTCTTGCTATAGCTGATGCTGAAGTTCTTTTCGCGCGTGTAAGACTGGAAGCCCTTCGATTCAGATTCGTCTCGAAGTTCCTGTTCCTTCTTGTTCTCCGTCACCAGCAATTCATTCTGGAACATGTCCTTGGTGAGTTCCGAGAAGCTGCTGTGTTTAAGCATCAGGTCATCAGAAGGCTTCATGAAGGGGCGCTTCGTAGAGCTTCTGTAACCGAGGCTCAACGGAATGCGGAACCCGAGGGTATCGTTCAGGAACTTGTTCAGGTTGATGGACACGTCGCCCGACACATCCAATTGCGATGCCGCCTGCGAAAGTTTCGGTTTCGGAGAACCGCCCGTTGTCTTGAGCGTGGCAAAATTACCATCCTGGTAACGCACAGCACCCGATATGGAAAGGAAGTCCGCGAAGTTCACCTGCGCCGAGGTACGGGCCGCATAACCCCATTCCGTATCCATGTCCGAAAGTCTCAGGTCGTCAATCCAGAATTCACCTTCGAGGTCATCGGGAGAGGCGCTCGAATCCGCGATAATCACGAAGCGCATCCAGTCGATGCTGGTCACGGTCGGATTACCCACCAGCCTTATCTTTTCTTCGCGCTCGCCGCCAATATCTTTTTCCACGGCGGAAACAAACGGCGGGCGCCTACCCTGCTTCAAGTCGGAGAACTCGGAGATGTTCATGGCGAACGCATTCGCAAGCCAGTTTTCTTCATGGCAATCCTGGTCACGCGGGCAAGACTTTTCGAGTTTCGTCGGGCGGAAACTCCATTCATAGAAATCAGAAGAACCGTCAAGCGAGCCGGAACCGAACTGCAAAGCAAACCTGATAGGCACCTTGTTCGCCTTCGTCTCGTAATGGATTTCCATCTTCAGGGACTTGTACGAAGAGAGGTCCTTCTTGTCGGTCTCGAATATGCGTGTCACGCCCACTTCCTGGCCCGGCTGCATGTTATGGTACTCGAGTTTGAGCGCCGTCTCCTTCAGGGGTGCGTTCGTCTCAGAATCGCGTTCCGTCTTGGTGTTCGGCGACTTGAAATACGTATTCGCATGCTCACGGCTGTTGATGGTAGACACCTTCACGAATGTCGTATCCGTAGAAGACACCTTCTCGGACACCGCTGTCTCGATTCCGTTCACGCTCACCATCTGCGAATTTTCAGAGGAACTCGTCTTGTAGAAATCAGCAACCGTAGTTTCTTCCCAGGCGTTGCCAAGAACACCGAGGCTCACCACCTGCACCTTCGCTTCCGCGACGCCGGGATTCAGTTTGCCGACCCACAAACGGGTGAACAGCGACTGAGCAAGGATGGACTTGTAATCGGCACCCGTCGACGAGACAATCGTGTCGTACTGGTTCAGCTGGATATGCCACCTGCGCCATCCGTTCTTGAGTTCATCGAAATGCGTCTTGTCCGTATCCGAAAGGTCGATGCGGTAACGCACGAAGTTGATGTCGGTATCCAGCGAGCCGTTCTTGTTGATGTCTTCGCTATCGTAGGTGCGTTCACCGGAGTTGTTTTCGGTACCGTTGATGGTCACCGGCGGGTCACTGTCGTCATCCAGGTCTTCGTTGAAATCATCAAGCGCGATATCGGTCGCAGCGCCAGCATTCGCGGAATTCCAAACCGTGCTTTCGCAGCCCGAAATACGGCAGTCCCACACAAGGCGTTCTTCTTCGGAACCCGACACCTCGTCAAGACCCTTGTCGTGCAATGCGGTCGTAGAGCCCAAGTCATTTTCGCCATTGTACCTGCCGTTCGGCTCATGGCCATTTATCGAAAGGTCTTCACTCACCTGGCCCAAATCGATGAACAGGGATCCCACGTTACCGCGGGCAACCACCTCGATATATTTCATCTGGCTCATATCCTGATAGTAGGAACTGTTCGGGCGCATCACGCCACCCCAGGAATTGCCAGCCAAATTATCGTTCGCGCGGAGCGTCATCTTGAGCACCGTCAGGTGCTGGTTATCGACATCGGAATTGCCGACGTTGTCGTAGATGTACTTGTACAGCTCGGTGTTGTTGCTGTGCCAAATAAACTCACCCTTATGCTTGTAGTCCTGCGTCTCGATATATGTGGTCGCATCGCTCGGAACACCACCCGGAGGCGAAGCATGATACCATGATAGTCTAGAAAGCGGGTACGTGAGGCCGTTCGACGTCGCTTCGAAATCTTCGACAAGCGCTTCGACATCGTCGCTCGTATTCGCATTGTGGCGGCTACCGGCAACTTCGGCCTCGAACCTCCAGCTCGACTTCGCTTCCGTGTTGATACCCGGAATCTTGTTCACGAGATCGGTCAACGCCTGTACCGTATCCTGCAAGCGCAGGTTCATGCCCCACAAGAAGCTGGAGAACGGTTCGTTGCCGAGCGTCGGAGTCTTCGCCGTCGTACTCTGGCTCTTGTAAAGCGCGGTGATACCGAATACGGAACCCGAGCCAAACCCGTAACGTTCAAGCGGAAGTTCGGCGCGCGCACCCAGCAACAACTTGTTGTCGATTTCAAAAAGCGGTTCGCATTCGAACGTCACCTTGATTTCCTTGTTCGGGTCGAGGGCACGTTCACTCAAGAGTTCAATCTGGCCGAGTTCATAGTTCACTTCGTAGTCGGTACCGCGCGAAAGCACAGTGGAACCCGCAGTGAGTTTTTCCGTTCCCGGCGAAATATCCATACAGGCGCTGCCGCTCACGGAGTAGCTCGAGTTCGGGTCGCGAACACTGATGGTAGAACTGCGGCGCTTACCCACAGATTCGAAATGGAACTGGCTCGTGTAGCGGCTCAGGTTATACACGGGCAGGTCATAGAGCTGCGCCATGGCGTTCGACGAATCCAGGTTGCGCAAAGGTTCCAAGCAATTCGCGCGTGCACGTTCCGTGGCGTTCGGGCCGGAATACTGCGAAATCGGTTTACAAGGCAGCCACATCTCGCCCGTGTAGTTACCGCTCGCATCCTTCTTGAAGATCGTCGCGTCGCTCACCAGCGGACTGCCTGTCGTAGTATCCGCAACACCGATTGTCTTGAGGAACGAACCTGCGACACCCGACTTGTTCTTCATGCGCAAAACGAAGTTGCTCGCGCTCGCATCGCTGATGCCGATGGCGTACACATTGCGGAGCATAAGTTTGCCGATGTCCGTCAATTCAGCCAGTTCGGCGTCCCACTGGATAAGTACAATCTCCGCACCGTGGCTCATTGTCGTACCGACACGGTTCGTACCGTCATTGCTCCAGAGGGCGGCCAAAAGCGTGGACCGCGTCACCCCGTTGACCTTGACAATACCCGTCTTGGGGTCGTAGGTGTATTCGCTCGAGGGAATCTCCACCATGCGCTCGACTTTCTTCCTTATGGTATTGCCGCTCGGAGTCGTGTACAAAACCCAGATATCTTCCCACACATCCTTCGAATTGTTGAGCGCGCTTCTCTTATAGAGCTTGAGGCCGGTCGCCGGGAAACTCGAAGTAGAACGTCCGGCGATACCCGCGTTGATGTAGGCATTCCTCGCCTCATGGTTCAAGAAGTAGTAGCGGTAAGAGACGAACTGCTTGTCGAGCACCTGGAATTCCGTGGTCGTCTCGCTAGCGTTAATGGTGTACTCTTCCTGGCTTCCGCCGTCCTGAGAGGCAATCGTCGTGAGCCTCCAGTCGCCCAGCTTCCAGTCGGCCTTGATACCGAACAGGCCCTGGTGGTTTTCGGAATAACCCGTAAGTTCCGTACCCGTAAGCGCAAGCGATGTCGTACCCGCTTCCACGCGCTGCAAGATGTAGTCCTCGAATTCGCCCTTGAACGATTCCTCGTACACCACGCGCACCTGGTTCTGCACGCCGAGGCCGCTTTCCACGTTGTTCACTTCGACCGTGATGTAGGGGCCAATCTTGCCCTTCACCATGAAGCTCGGTTCGTAGTCCAGCGAGGGCGAGGGCCAGAGGCTCGTCTTGGTACTTCCCTCGGCATCGTCCAGTTCGCCATACCCCTTGAGGCGGATGTTCATCGTACCCTGGAGCATCAGCTTGGGCTTATCGAAACCGAAGGTCTTCATCCAGGCGGGCATGTTCACCGGGATGGTGATGTCGAACATCGAGCCCGTCTCGGGCGCCTCGTAGCCGCCATCGCGCTGGCCGATAAGGCCGTTCAGCCACAGGTTCTTGCGGCCCACTTCGTACATGTCGGACACGTAGTCGGTAAGTTCAGGGTAGTGCGCCGACCAAAGCGTCGTCGTATCGCGGGACACGCTGTTCACGCGCTTCTCGCTCACGTCGAGTTCACGCGTCGCCATGTTGATGTCGTGTTCGAATACCTGGCCCTTCGTCTCCTTCATCAGGCGAGGTGACGCTCCCACGCCGCCGAACGGGAGGAGGTTGTTCAGGGGGGTCGCCGAAGGAGGCAACGGGAAGTACTGGAGCGTAGGCTGCCATTCCGTCTCTGCCGGGTCGGCGGCGCTCACGGAGTCCGCAGAATCCATGCCGCCGGAGACGCCCACGGGAGAATCTCCCTGAGACCATGCGATGCCGAATGCCGTAAGACACAAGGCAACAAACCCCGACCGGGTCCTATGTAAGAACCTTCTAAAAAGCAACAGACACAAAATACAGAATTCGGCGATGCCAAATCCACCGGAAAGTTGAATTTCTGCGGGAAATTAGCAAATTTTTTGCTTACACGACGCATATTTTATAAAAAAGATTGCCGAAGAAGCTAAAAAACTGCTTCTTGACAGAAGAGAGCCGTTTTACGAACAAAGAAATTCTCTCTCCGAAACAAAGGACACGCACAAAAAAAACGGCCCGCCGAAGCAGACCGTCTTGAAAATTTGATCGGACGAACGCTAGATGAAGAGTTCGATGCCGCCGCGGACCTTTTCCCAAGCAGGATTCTTCTTGCACAGGAAATCCATCATCTTTTCGTAGGTCGCGGTATTGGCGAATCCCTTCCACAGGCGACGTTCCACCGATTCGCCGCTATCCTTGTCGATAGTGGTGATGGTGTCGTAGTACGCCGTGTTGTCCTTGAACTCGTTGATGAGGATGCCCTTCAGGTCTTCCGTGTAGATCCTGGAGGCGTACTTGAGGATGGATTCGTTGAAGTTCAGTTCGTTCTCGACGAGCCATTCGAAGTCCTGGATCGGGTCACCGTAGATGAGCCAGTGCTTGAGGGCGAGAGCCACGACCAGGTCCTTCACGGCGCTGCGGAAGATGAACTTGTCTTCCAGACGGCCATTCCAGGTAATCTTGGTCAGCGGGTTATCGTCGTTGGCTTCGATGGACACGCCCTTGCCCGGGGTGACCTTGCGAATCTTGATCGGGAGACGGCTGAGGAGCTGCCATGCCTTCGTGAAGGCGATGGTCTTACGAACAAAGTCCTTCTCCTTGTCCGGGGACACGCGCACGAACGCGCCGAAGCAGCGCTGGTACAGCGTTTCCTTATCGAAAATGCAGTCGCTGGAGCGGCATTCGCTGAGCTTGCCGTCCATCATGAACAATGTCTTCGCCAGTTCGGGGCGCATACGCACTTCGAGCTTGCGGGTACGGGCCTTGAGGCGCACGCCGTCCTTGTAGACGTAGGTGAAGCCTTCTTCCTGGTAACGCTGCCAGATGAAGAACTGCAGGTCGTCCGCGGCGCGCAGGTGGTAGCTGAACACCGGGTTCTGGCGGTTGTTCGCCATGGTCACCTGGTTCAGGAAGTTGTCGGCACCGGGGTACGGCACCACGACCTTCACCAAGACCTGCGGGTTCACGGGCTTCTTGCTCTTCTTCGCGTAGGTTTCGTACGTGAAGAGGGACTGGGCGCCGTTGATGATCTTCGGGCGTTCGATGACGAGCACCTTCTTGCCGTCGCGTTCCTTGGCGCGCAGGTCATCGCCCGTGAGGGTCATGCCGTTGTGCAGGAACGGGAAATCGTCCACGTTCACGTTCTCGTCATCGTTCCTTTCCATGGTCTGGAAGGCATCGATGAGGGCCGCGTTCGTGTGCGTGAGGTTACCGAGGTAGGTACGGATGTTGCTCGAGACGATAGCCATGTTGTGCTTCGTCTTGAGGCGCTTGCCGAGAGCCACGTGGTAATCGAAAATCGTGCGAATCGGGCAGAAACCGAGGAAAAGTTCGCCATGATCGCTGGTGAGGTGGAGCGGTTCGGACTCCATGACAATTTCGAGCTTGTCGTCGGCGCTACGCAAATCGCGAGTCAGGTCGTCGTGTTCGGCGACAATTTCGAGCTTCGCCTTGACTTCGTTCTTCCAGATGCCAAGCTTGCGGCGCATATCCTTGAGGGTGCGTTCCAGTTCGGAGTCGGTGAGGTCGCGACTCGCCTTGGTGCGGAGCACGGTAATCTGGAGCGTCTCCATGTAGGGGCGGCTTGCCGGAGTATCTTCGTCATCGTCTTCGTCGCCGTCAGAAATCTTCTTCACGTCCCATGGGTCGGCTTCTTCGCGGAGCGACAGGAAAAACGGGTTGGTGGGGTCGCTCGTGCGGAATACGGCAATCTGCAACTGCTTCAGGTCGGAATTCAGATGCGCGACCACTTTTTCGAGCGGGGTATCTTCATCCAGGAAGATGAAGAATTCCATAAAGCCCTGGGAATACTGGAAACCGTGGAAACAGGCGTTTTCGTCCAGGTTTAGATGCCGGAGTGCCTTTATTCGGTCGTTAGGATCGTTGGGGTTCAAACTCAAGAGGCTAGCAACGAATGCTAAGCGGCGTTCCTGCGATTTTGTTAGTTCCATTTTTTCCTCAATTATTATACTCGCGACAACGCATATATATACATATATGTATGACGTCTGGCATTTCGCACATTAAAAATAGTTTCAAAACACCAATTTGAGTAAAAAAATAACAAATCTTTTGTAAAAACACCATTATAAATAGAAAAATATACTGCCCATTTGCGCAATTTTTTGTTTTTTTCGTATTTTTTTACGTCCGTTGCCGCAAATTCGGGTAAAAATACTATGATTTATACAATAAGTCCATTGTTCAGGAGAGTTTTATGAATCTGCTAGAAATTATCGCCAAGGCCAAGGCCGAAAAAGCCACTTCGCTCGACCTTTCCCAGAAGGAGCTCCGCCTCCTTCCGCCGGAACTTTTTGAGATCGAAACCCTCGAAGAACTCAACCTGGACCGCAACAAACTCGTCGAGGTGCCGGACGAAATCGGGAAACTCAAGAACCTGAAGAGCCTCTCCATCAGCGAAAACGACCTGATGGAACTCCCCGAGACTATCGGCGAACTCAAGAAGCTCGAGCACCTCTACCTGGGCTACAACAGCCTTTCGGAATTGCCCGCCTCGGTCGGCAAGCTCACGAACCTGCGCACGGTGAACATCGCGAAGAACCAGATGCTCGACCTCCCGCAGGAAATCGGCAACTGGAAGAAGGTGGTGAAGCTCTCCCTTCACGACAACATGCTTTCCGACATTCCCGCAAGCATCGGCAAGATGGAAAACCTCGTGAAGCTCTACCTGGACAACAACGAACTTACCTCCATCCCGGGGACCCTGGGCCAGCTTTCTAACCTCGAAATCCTCATGGTATCGGGCAACAGCCTCGGTGCCATTCCCTCCGAACTCGGCAACCTCAAGAAGCTCCGCGAACTCGTTCTCGACGCGAACCAGCTTTCCACCCTGCCCGAGACGCTCTCGCAGTGCGACAACCTCGAAACCATCTCCGTCGTGGAAAACCCGATGGAAGGTGGCGTTCCCCGCATTCTGCTCGACAAGAAAGGACTGAAGGTAGACCAGTAAGCGCCAAAGGCGCAGTGCTGAATGTGGGGAACGAAGAATGTGAGGTGTGAAATGACAAATGAAAAATCAATCATTACTCGCAGTTCACTCCACATCCCACATTCCACATTCCACATTTTTTTCCTCCCGCTAGTAGCGTTGCTCGCAGCGTGCAGCAGCGATTTTTTGTCGCCCGTGAAGAGCACGCCCGTGACAGACGAATACGGGTACAACTACTGGCTTTTGCAGAAGACGTACCTGTACGAAGAGGAACTCCCGAACCTTCCCGAAGAAGGCGATTCCATACAGGTCCTCTACAATGCGCTCTCCGACAGGTACACCCGCTACACGCCACCCTCGCAGAGCGCTGCCGTCATCGAATCGAGAAACACGAGCGTCATCACCGGCGATATTGGGCTCGAATTCTGGTACGACCCCAACGCAGAGCATACACTATCCATACGCCATGTATACCCCAAAAGTCCGGCAGACCGGGCGGGTGTTCCGAAGAACGGAACTCTCATCTCGATAAACGGAACCGAGCTTACGGGAGAAGATGCATACCAGAAGTACCGCGCCGTGTTCGACTCGAACGAGGTCATCGTCTTGGAAATCTCGTTCCAGGACAGCGTGCGCTCGTATACGATGAAACGCGAAACCATCTACGCGCCGACGGTATTCGTAGACACCCTCGATGGGCACGAAGTCATCAATATCCGCGAATTCAAGCCGAACACGATCGAACGCGACAGCGGTTCCTACATGGAACTGAAACGCCACCTGGATTCCACGGCAAGCGACAAGTCCGTCCGCATTCTCGACCTCAGGGGCAACCCGGGAGGACACGTGGACCAATGCATCAAGATGGCAGATCTGTTCGTGAAAAGCGGGACGCTCTCCTCGAGACACTGGTACATATTCTCGGCCGACGGAAAGCGCACCAGGTACGAGACCAAGAACGAGGCGAAAGCGGGCGATTCGGGAGAAGAAGGCAAGTTCGTCCTGCTCGCGAACGCGGGAAGCGCTTCTTGCGCAGAAATCTTCGTCGCCGCCGTACGCGAACTTACAGACTTCCCAGTCGCGGGAGCCAAAACTTACGGGAAGGGAATCGGGCAGTCCTCATGGAAAACCATGAACGGAGGACTTGCCACCATCACGACACTCGCATTTTCCACCCCCAAGGGGAATTCATACCACGGGAAGGGTATCGAGCCCGATTATCCCTGCACCAACAGCGCTTCTATCCAATGCGCCATAGAGGCGGGCCAACAACATTTCGGCAAAAGCCTGAAAAAGACCGCAAGCAAAACCGTAAGCACCGAGAAGCAACCGATAACGGGGAATAAGCATCAAATTGAGGATGTCTACGGTGGCGCCTACGCTGATATTTTTCTATTTAGGTAAGAAAGGAGATTCCACAGATGAACTTTTTACATAAATCGATATTGGGACTTTCGTTCGCGGTCCTGTTCTGCACGCAAGGCTGCTTTGAGTCGAAGACCACCAAACCCATTAGCGGTCCTTCTTCGGATGACGAACTGGATTTCGATTCCCTCACCGAAGAAGAGAGGGAACTCGCCTACACGGGCTCCTTACTTTCAATTTTCTACGTCAACGCCGACAAGGAACTGAGGGAATTCGAGTATTACAACCATCAGGGTGAAAAGAATGGATTCGACAAGAGATACGAGTATCCCGACGTA
>CACXXH010000025.1 GCA_902771595.1 Fibrobacter succinogenes
TGCCAGTGCGGTGAATACAAGGAAGTCCCGGAACTTGCCAAGATTTACAAGGCCAAGGGTACGGGCTCCATCGTCATCGGTGACGAAAACTACGGCGAAGGCTCCAGCCGCGAACATGCCGCCATGGAACCGCGCTTCCTCGGCGTGAAGGCCGTGATCGTGAAGAGTTTCGCCCGCATCCACGAAACGAACCTCAAGAAGCAGGGCATGCTCGCCCTCACCTTCAAGAACGCCGCCGACTACGACAAGATCCAGGAACAGGACGTGTTCGACATCGTTGGCCTCACCAAGTTCGCTCCGGGTTCCGAGTTCACGCTCGTCGCCCACCACAAGGACGGCTCGGTCGACAACATCGCCCTCAGCCACACCTACAACGAGCAGCAGTGGGCATGGTTCAAAGCCGGTTCTGCACTGAACCTGATCCGCGCGAACAACAAGTGACGATAAGGCGCAAGCCATATCGTCATCCTGAGCAGCCGCAAGGTCGCGAAGGACCCATAAAAACAAGACATTTAAAGGACGGAATGTACTATTCCGTTCTTTTTTATATATATTCATTGTTAACTTGTTGGGGGAAGACAATGAAAATAAAAGTTCTCTACCTAATTGCGGCATTAGGCCTTTTTGTGGGTTGCTCTGAAGGCCTAATTGATTCCACGGTTTTCTTCGAAGACATAAGCACAGAAAGTTCATCCTCCACGGATTCGTCAAGTTCCATTCAGGATTCTTCGGCAACAGTCTCAAGTTCCGTTTCCGCATCAAGTTCTTCAAATCAAGTTTCATCAAGTTCTACTACAAGTTCATCTTTTTCGAGTTCCGTCACGCACTCATCATCCAGCAGCATTCTTCAGCGCAGCAGTTCCAGCAAAAAACATAATGACATGGTTGATCCAGGCATACCCCTGAATTCTTCCGGTAGCGATGTTGCTACAATACCATTACGGTCGTTTATCGATTCAAATGAAACACGCGCTGTAAATGTGCGTCTAGTCTACCCCGTAGAAGACGGAAAACTCGACACGGGCTTTTTCTCTCTCGGACAATGCCTTTTATATGAGGACGGCAGTTTTAAATGCAAGCAATCTTCGTGCATGGAAGAAATCGGTGGCACCATCGGCATCCCATATGGAGGAATTACAATAACAGTTAATGCTCAAAACAAGGACAGCAGCGCATACAGCAGATACTTCCACGAAAGTACAGAAACAACATACCTCTTCGATCTAAATTTCGGAGACAGCGCCGTCACGTCGTACATTCCTTACTACAACATTCCCGAATTTGACAAGGCTCAAGCCAAAAGCCATCTAGAAACACTCTCGGCCAACGGATGCGAAGTCCTTTTCCGTTACGAAGGATACTACCGGCTTTACGCCGAAGGTCTTCCCGAGGGAATCATCTTCTACCATGACGGAATCGGTCTCAATCCTACGGTTAGTTACTCCCCACTTGCCTTGGAGTATTCTATACCCGTTGAAAAAGTAACGGAACATTACACTTGCCTTTACGATCCAGAAAAGGCAGACTCCATAACAAATGAAATTGCCACTATACAATGGTTAGTCAGTTATTGCGAAAAAGAACATGGATCACATTGCAATGACGGAATATTCGACGTATTCACCGAAAAGAAATTCGCGAATTACCCTTACTATGAAAAGGATTCTATCGAATATTCTATTTCCAGAAATGAATACGGTTGCAAGGTCATTTCGCATTCCTATTACAAATACGAAATGGCGGGATATTGTCATGGTTGGGAACTGCCCGACCTCCCCAAAAGATTTTCCAGCCGACTCATCAACATTTCAAAAAATGTTCCCACAGGCCCCATCCATTGGACACTCATCTACAAGGACCAATACGGACGTGGCGGCTCGGTACAAATCACGAGCGAATTCAAATAATAGCGGACACAACCGTTTAAAAAGCCGGACTCTACGTCCGGTTTTTGATTTTGGGCAAAAAAAGGCACTTTTTATAAAAGGCTAAAAAAAAGCGCCCACGGTCAGCAATGTTAATATATATTAACATCAAGAACTAAGAGAGGTGCAAAATGAAAAAAACAATCCAGTTCCTGATTACGTCAGCGGCCTTACTTACCGGTCTCATATCAAGTGGCTGCACCGAGGAAAGCGTCGAGGACTTGGAAACCAAGTTTGTCGAAGCAATGAAAAATGGAGAAACCGAAAATATCCGAATATACGCCCGAAAAGCTTGTGAAAAAAACAGCGTCTACGGCTGTCATACTCTAGGTGGGCTGTACGAAAGGGAATCCGATTTCAGGAACGCAACAATATATTTGGAAAAAAGCTGTAGCATGAAAAGTTCTCCATGGAGCGAGAGGTCTTGTGCTGTACTGGGATTAATTTACAACAAGGGTCTAGGTGTCGAAAAAGACATTGCAAAGGGAGAATCCTTCCTTGAAAAAGGTTGTAATTTGAACTTGAAGGATGGCTATGGTTGCTATGCAATCGCAGAAAGGCTAATTCGACTCAACGATTATGAAGGCTCTATTCCATATTTTGAAAATGGATGCATTTTGAACACGCCAGAAGCATGTAGCGAATTAGGGACATTGTATTTCAATGGATTAGGAACCGCTGTAGATAAAATAAAAGCTTCTGTATTTTTCGAAAAAGCTTGTGATTTAAAGGATGGGACTGGTTGCTATCTAGCCTCCGCAAAATACATGCTTGGCTACAACGTTCCCGCCGACACACCGAAAGCGGTCCAATACTTCAAGAAATCATGTGAATTGGGCATACAAGAAGCATGCGTCAGTTATGCACAATTCAAAAAAGAATAGCACTACAAAAAATGAATAAGTTTATTTCTGTTTTCGCGATTGCTTTTACAGCGCTATTGGGAGGCTCTATCATAAGCGCCTGCTCCGAGAATGTTGACGATTTAGTAATCAAATTAACCGAAGCCGTAAAAAACAACGACAATAAAAAAGCCCAGAAATACGCAGAAAAGGCATGCAATATGGGTAGCGATTTCGGCTGTTACCATGCAGGCGGGCAGCACGAATTAAAGCGCGATTACAAAAAAGCCATAATCTATTTTGAAAAAGGCTGTAACATGAAGACCTTTCAATGGAGCGGAAGAGCATGCACTGAATTAGGAGCAATTTATTTAAGAGGTTTAGACGTAGCAGAACGAGACACTGCAAAGGCTGAAGATTATTTTGAAAAAGGCTGCAGCCTGAACCATGGATACGGATGCTATTCAGCAGCAGCAAAATATATATTGGGTAAAACCGCGCCAGTCGACGAAGCCAAATTCCGTGAGTATTTCCAAAAAGCCTGCAATCTAGGGGAAGAACTCGGATGTATACTGAGCGACTTGTAGCCGATCCCTAACGGACTCCACGTCCGACTTTTTCTAAATTTGGCGGCGGAAAAAAGGACCTGATATGGACTGGAACCGCTGGAAAGACATTTACAGGAACATGAGCCCCGAGATGAAGGAGCAGGCGACAAGCATGGCCAAGGCGAAAGTCAAGGAAAAGCTCGCCCGCTGGTTCTCGCAGCCGATACTCGCCATTGCGGCCCTGTTCCTCGGTGCAATCGTCGGTGCACTTACCGCCTTCTTCGGGCAGGTGCTCCAGCGGGTGAACGACATCCGCGACATGCATCCGGTGTACTGGATTCCGGCCTTGGCGCTGGCGGGTGTCGTGATTGTATTCACGTACAAGAAGGTCGGCAAGGGCACGGAACGCGGCATGGGACTCGTGTTCGATGTCGCACACGGCAAGGAACGTGAAATTCCGCTGCGCCTCATCCCGCTCATTATGGCAACGACCTGGGTCACGCACCTGTTCGGGGGCAGTTCGGGCCGCGAAGGCGTCGCGATGCAGATTGGCGCTACCCTCGGGCACAACATCAGCTCGAAAATCCCGGTAGAAAACGCACCGCGCATCTTGCTCATTTCGGGCATGGCCGCGGGCTTCGCGGGCCTGTTCCAGACCCCGATGGCCGCCATCGCCATCTCGCTTGAAATCCTTATCGCGGGTCACCTGGCCCTTACGGCCCTACTCCCCGCCACCGTTGCCGCCATCACGGCATACAAGGTTTCGGAAATGCTCGGGATTTCGCGCTTCACGCTCGACCTGAACAGCTTCTCGCCGGACTGGAATCTCGCGAGCCTTTTGTACAGTGAATCCGGTCTAAACGTTTACTTTATCCTAAAACTCGCGGCCCTCGGGCTTATTTTCGGAATTGTCGGTGGCGGGTTCGCGAAACTCCTCTCGCTATCCAGAAAATTCTTCGCCGAAAAGTTCCCGAACCCCCTCAAGCGCGTCGCCATCATGGGAGCCGTGCTCAGCGTGTTCATGCTCCTGCTTTGGCAGGGCCGCTATTCCGGCCTCGGCACGAACCTGGTCGACATGTGCTTTGCCAACCCGGCAGCGCTTACCGCTGGCGATGCAGGCATCTATGCCTACGACTGGCTCTTTAAACTCGTGCTTACGATTGTCACGCTCTCGGTCGGCTTCCAGGGCGGCGAAGTCACCCCGCTGTTCACCATCGGGGCAACGCTCGGCGCAGTAGTTGCGACCATCGTAGGGGTCCCCCTCCCGCTTGCCGCAGCCCTCGGGTATGCCGCCGTCTTCGGCGCTGCCACGAACACGCTTTTCGCCCCCATCTTCATCGGGGCCGAAATGTTCGGATTCGATACCCTGCCGGCTTTCTTTATCGCCTGTACCATCGCATACCTGTGCAACGGCGGCCAGTGCATTTACGGACAAAAGAAAATCCGCCTCCGCTAGCCCATAAACGGGCGTTAATAGCCTGTAATAACAATCCCCTGGTTGCCAAGCCATATAGAATGTCATAAATTTAAGACATGCAAAACAATCGTGAAAACTGGGGCTCCAAGATAGGAGTCATCCTGGCTGTCGCAGGTTCGGCAGTCGGTCTCGGCAATTTTCTGCGCTTCCCCGTCCAGGCGGCTACAAATGGCGGCGGCGCGTTCATTATCCCCTACCTCATCGCATTCGTATTCCTCGGGATTCCCCTCGCGTGGATAGAATGGACCCTCGGGCGCTACGCCGGCTACCACAACTACGGCACCTCCCCGAGCACCTACCACGTCATCTTCCACAAGAAGAAACCCTGGGCAAAGTACCTCGGCTCCCTCGGGCTTTTGCCGCCCATCTTCATCATCTTCTACTACGGATTCATCCAGTCGTGGATTCTCGCATTCGCATACTACTCGGCGACAGGCACGCTGATGGAAGTCGTCGCGCAGGGTCCCGAAAAGATGACGGAGTTCTTCAGCAACTACATCATGCTCAAGACCTGCGTCGGCGGCATCCCCGTGGCGATTATCTTCTTCCTCGTGACCTTCGCCGCGAACATGGTCGTACTTTCGTTCGGCGTGCGCAAGGGCATCGAACGCGCAAACAAGATTTGCATGCCCATTCTCCTGATTTTGGGCCTCGTGCTGGTGGTGCGCGTGCTTACGCTCCCGGGCATCGGCAAGGGCCTCGCGTTCATGTGGAACCCGGACCTCTCCGAACTTGCAAGCCCCAAGGTATGGATGGCGGCGGCCGGCCAGGTGTTCTTCACCATGAGCCTCGGCATGGCCATCATCTTCTGCTACGCAAGCTACCTCAAGCCCAAGGAAGACCTCGTACTTTCTTCGCTCACGGCTAGCGCCACAAACGGCTTTGCCGAAGTGATTATCGGCGGTACGGTCGTCATCCCGATGGCGGTTCTCATCGCGGGCGCGAACATCGAGGAATGCGCGAAGCTCGGCACCTTCGGGCTCGGATTCCAGACGATGCCTTACGTGTTCGGCACGCTCCCGCTCGGCGGGTTCCTGCAGACAGTCTGGTTCGCCATGCTGTTCTTCGCGGGCATCACAAGCGCAATTTCCATCATCCAGCCGCTCATCAGTTTCTGCGAAGACGACCTCAAGTTCACTCGTAAAAAGTCGGTGACCACGGTCAGCACCATCACGTTCATCGGTAGCCTCACCGCCATCTTCGGCCTTGCCGCGGGCACAGTCGACGAACTCGACTTCTGGGGCGGCACGTACCTCATCGTGTTTGTCGGCATGATCCAGGCAGTCCTATTCAGCCTCGTGCTCGGGCGCCGCAAGGCTAAGGAAGCGCAGGCCAATGGCGACCTCCCACCCGAAGTGGATATCGAACCGGGCGAAAACGAAGCATTCGCCACGATGAACGACGGCGCGCAGATCAAGCTTCCGCGCTTCCTGCGCCCCATCATCATGTACGTATGCCCGATTTACCTGATCGTGCTGCTCGTCTCGTTCACGGCAACTGACGGCCTTCCGTTCATCACGCTCAGCAACGTGGACCCGACCGCAACCGTCGAATTCCTCGGGCATACCTTCCCGAAAGTCGGCTTCACCTGGGCTTTCCGCGGGTTCCTGCTTTTGCTCTTTATCCTCCTGAACGTCGCCATCGCCTACGCCTGGCGCAAGGGCGGCCCCGCCGAGAAGGGGCGCAGCAAGGATATCAAGAAAATGCCTCTCGGCAATTCCGACGAAACCGACAGCGCGGCCGACGCCGTAAAGGAGAACTAGCATGGACGCAGAATTCACTACCGGCGGGCTCGTTTTCATGATTGCGTCGTGGACGGCGATCACGGCCCTTTGCGCCTTCTGCTTCACGAAGGTGCTCAAGAAAAAGTAAGTTTAACCCAAGGCCCCGCCTGGAGGCAGGGACAACAATCCCCCGCGAGGGAAAAAAGGAAGGACAAACTATGGATATCGTCAAGAAGGTTTCTGAACTGGGACTCACGCTCCCGCAATGCCCAGCACCGCTTGCGGCCTATGTTCCGGCCGTCCGCTTCGGTGACACCATCGTCGTATCGGGCCAGCTCCCGAGCGTCAAGGGCGATTTTTCGGCCTACACGGGAACCGTCCCCAATGAACTTCCGGCCGAGAAGGCCACAGAAGCCGCGCGCATCTGCCTCTTGAACAACATCGCCGCCGCCATGACACAGCTCCAGCAAGGCGAATCGCTCAAGCTCGTGCAGATGCAGGGGTTCGTGCAGTCCGCCGCTGATTTCCATGAGCAGCCGGCCGTATTGAACGGCGCAAGCGAACTCGCGGTCCAGATTCTCGGGGAAAACGGCAAGCATGCCCGCACCGCCGTGGGCGTGAGCGCACTCCCGAAGAACGCCGCTGTCGAAATCAGCTGCACGTTCCAGGCCATACCCGAAGAAGTCCAGTTCACCGGAAGAATGAACTGGATCGAAGGCTAGGCGAGAGTTTCGCCAATTTCCTTGAGGTAACGGGAAAGAGCATCCTGCCATGTGGGCAGGGGCTTGAACCCGGCTTCTACCAGTTTAGACTTGTCCAGGCGGCTGTTGAAGGGGCGTGCCGCCTTGCTCAGGCCGTATTCCGCAGTGGTTACGGGCAAGACGTTCGTCGTAAGGCCCGCCTGCCTGTAAATTTCCTTGGTAAAGTCGTACCAGCTGATGAACCCGCCCTCGTTCGTGGCGTGGTAATAGCCGTACTTGTCGGTCTCGATCATGTCGACGAGCAAACGGCTCAAGTCGAGCGTGTAGGTCGGAGTCCCAATCTGGTCGTTCACGACCCTCACGGTATCGTGCGTGCGGCCCACGTTCAGCATCGTCTTGATGAAGTTCTTGCCGTTGAGGCCGAACACCCACGCGATGCGCACGATGAAGTACTTTTCGAGATTGCCGCTTACCGCAAGTTCGCCTTCGAGCTTTGTCTGCCCGTATACGTTCAGGGGCTTGTAGTCCTTGCAATCGGCTTCCCATGGCTTTTCGCCCTGGCCGTCAAAAACGTAGTCGGTGCTGATGTAGACCATCTTCGCATCGAGCGCCTTGCAGACAAGCGCGATATTCTCGGTGCCCTTCGCATTGATGGCGCGAACCTTATCCCGCTTGTCTTCGTCTTCGGCCAAATCAACGGCGGTCCAAGCCGCGCAATGAACCACCACGTCGGGTTTGACACTTTCGAGAACCGCCTTGACCGCGGCAGGATCGGTGATATCCATCTGCACGTACGGCATGGTGGTCACGGCGCTTTTATCCGCAATTCCCGCATAGGCCGGAGCGATATCGCTACCGACACCTTCATAGCCGCGCTTGGCCAGTTCGTTCATTACGTCATGGCCCAGCTGGCCGCCAACACCAGTCACTAAAACTTTCATGGGAACCTCTAAATCAGTCCATGTCCAATTCGGAAAGACGCTTGTGCAACTCTTCGTTCTCGCGAGCGAGCGAATCAGCCTTCACGCGCAAGATTCCGATATTAATTTCCAGAGAATCCTTCTTGGCCGTCAAAGCCTTGATTTCGGCCGCCTTTTCGGGGTCCGTACAGCCAGAAAACGCACAAAACGAGATAACAAACAACAAAATTCCAATAGCTCTTGTCATATTCAAAATTTAATTATAAATATGATAGAGGAAAACTCAAAATTTGGAAAAGGTGTTATGATTGATAATGTTTGGACGTGGTTCACGAACCTGGATTACAAAGGTTCCGTTTCCGTAAGGAATCCCGATTCAGGAAATTACGGAGCGTCGGGCATATTCACAAGCAAGGCGAACACCCCCGACGACGACATTTTCATCCACGAAGCCCTTTACGAGATGGACCCCGACTACACCGTGGTGGCCGTCATCAAGCAGGCAGGCGACAAGGCGGCCCGCGACTGGGCAAGCGGAGCATTCCCCGATGGAATCGACGAGATTTCGTTCGAAGGCAGCCCCGAAGATATCCAGGAAAGGCTGGACAAGGCCATACTCGAAGGCCTCGCCCACCGCAAGGTCCTCATGGTGCGCGAATCCGGAGCCGTAGTAATGTTCGGATACAAGCTCGAAGACCTGATTTCTCGCTAGAGAAAATTTTATCTTTGACTATATGAATTCGAGTACGAGGCCATCTCCGGAACTACTCTTGCCCGTAGGCACGCGCGAAATGCTCGAAGCGGCAATCGACAACGGGGCCGATGCCGTTTATTTCGGGGTTCCGCACTGGAACGCGCGCGGTCGAACGGAAGACTTTTCGTTCGACGATGTCTACGACATGATCCGCTACGCAAGGCTCCGCGGAGTGCGCACGTTCCTCGCGATGAACGTGCTCGTATTCGAGCGCGAACTGCAGGAACTGCCTGAATTTCTGGAAAAAATCATAGCGCTGGAACCGGATGCGTTCATCATCCAAGATATCGGGCTTGCGCGCCTGATACGCGCCATCGCGCCCGAGCAAGAGATTCATGCGAGCACGCAGATGACGCTTGCAAGCGCTGAGGCCGTCAACCTGGTCGCAGGAATCGGGTTCAACCGCGCGGTGCTCGCCCGCGAACTTTCGATAAAGCAGATTGCGGCCATCAAGAGCGCGACTCCGCTCGAACTCGAAGTGTTCATTCACGGGGCGCTCTGCGTGAGCTATTCGGGGCAGTGCCTCACCAGCGAAAACTTCGGCGGCCGCAGCGCGAACCGCGGGCAGTGCGCCCAGAGCTGTAGGCTCCCCTACCGCATCTTCGTTGACGGCAAGGAATACCGCGATACAACGGCGCAGTACCTGTTCAGCACGCGCGACCTGTGCGCCCTCCCGAGGCTTGAACAACTCGAAGAAATCGGCGTGAACTCGCTGAAGGTGGAAGGCCGCCTCAAGAGCCCGGAATACGTGGCGGCGGTTGCACACGCCTACCGCAGGGCTCTCGACGGGATAGAACCGACGGCCAAAGAAAAGGAACCGCTCGAAGTGCTGTTCAGCCGCGGGCTCAACACCGGATGGCTCGACGGGGACAACCACCAGGAACTCGTGGACGGAACGTTCAGCAACCATCACGGAAGGTACCTCGGGACAGTGCTGCGCGTGGAGCGCGGGTGCGTCGTGGTGGAACTGGATTCGGGACTTGACGAGAGTAACGAACGCAGTGCGGGTATGGAATGCGGCGCGGGTTCGAGACGCGGTGCGGGTTTAGAATGCGACGCGGGTTCGAGACGCGGTGCGGGTATAGAATGCGACGCGGGTATAGAATGCGCGGCGCTCCCGCAGGCGGGTGACGGCATTCTCTTTGAAGAGGCTAAATTCGGGATTAGCGCCGGCGCAAGGTTGTACGCCTCGCAGGTCGTGCACGAATACAAAGGCAAGAAATCTACGCGCGGGTGCGGCCCGCAACTCCTGAAGATGGAATTCGGGCGCGATTTCGACACGCGCGAAGTGCGCCCACACATGGCGGTTTACAGGAACGACTCCCCCGCGATGGAAAAGGAACTGCGCCGCACGTTCACCGACCGCGAAATGGCGAAACGCATTCCCGTAAAGATGGTGCTCGAAGGGAGCATCGGCGGGCCGCTCGTGCTGAGCGTGCGGGACTACTGCGGGAACCAAGTGCAGGCAACCGGAGAATCGGCCATCGAAGCGTCACGCAATGGCGAAGCCGGCAACAAGCTCCGCGACCTCGCGCAAAAAGAACTTTCGGGCCTGAGCGCCAGCGCCTACAAACTGGATTCGCTCGACGTCCTGGTTGATGCCAACGCATTCATTCCGGGAAAATCGCTGCGCACGCTCCGTCAAAAAGCTGTCGAAGCCCTCGACAGCGCCCGCTGCAAATGGAAAGAATTAAATCCGAGCGCCGCCGCGGGCCGCACATTCCTCGATTCCGTGAAAAAGGGATTAGGTAGTGTTAAAGACAACTCAATTCTTGTCAAAGATAGCTCTCTTCTTGTAAAAGACTGCTCTAGTCTTGTTAAAGACTGCGCGCGGCCCGTCATCTCGGTCCTTGTCCGCAATCCCGAACAAATCGACGCCCTCGAAGGCCTCGACATCGATAGCGTCGTCATGGATTTCGACTGGGGCGTAAAATACGATTTCCCGCTCCAGCGCATACGCGAACTCGGTTTCAAGGCGGGAATGGCGACGCTTCGCATCCACAAGCCGGGCGAAAACCACTACCTGAAAAAAATTCTGGAACTTGCCCCCGATTTCGCCCTTGTGCGCAGCCTCGGGGCTCTTGCCATCCTGCGCGAAAGCGGAATCCCGCTCGAAGGGGATTACAGCCTGAACGCCGCGAACAGCGCCACATTCGACTGGCTTTTGACGCAGGGAGTTTCGACGTTACATCCCTCGTGGGACCTGAACAGCACCCAACTTTTCGACCTGCTGAAGAATATAGACGCAAGCCGTCTTGAAATCACGCTGCACCAATACATGCCCGCATTCCATTCCGAATACTGCGCCTTCGCGCGCGCCCTCACCACAGGGAGGCGATTCCCGGAATGCGGCAAAATCTGCACCCAGCACAAGGTCGAAATTCTGGACCACAAGGGCGAAAGCCATTTCTTGCAGAGCGACGCGGAATGCCGCAACACGCTTTTCGTAGGCAAACCGCAATCCGCCCTGAAGCTCTTTCCCGAATTGCGCAAATCGGGCGTTTCGCATTTCCGGCTCGAAATGCTCCAGGAACCGCCCGAAACCGTGCGCAAGAAGGTGCTTGTCTACACGCAGGCCATCCGCGGGAAGATTTCCATCGAAGAAGCCATCCGCCTTGCCGGAGTCGAAGAAAAATACGGCCTTTCCGAAGGCCAGCTTTTCAACGAAAGCGTCTGGAAAGACAGAAAAAAAGCCTAAGGAAATCTTAGGCTTCTTCTACACGATTTTTTGTTTTTTACCCGCAGCGCGTCTTGTGGTAATCGCTGCCGATGTAATCAGGATAGTCGTTGTCGAAACAGGCGGCGCAGTAATGTTCGCCTTCGCCCGTGCATTCCTTCATGCCTTCCACGCTCAGGTAGCCGAGGCTTTCGACGCCGAGCATCTTGGCGATTTCATCGGGAGTCATCGAGCTTGCGGCAAGTTCGCCCTGGCTCGGGAAATCCATCCCGAAGAAGCAGGGATGAGCGACCGGAGGCGATGCGATACGGATATGCACTTCGAGCGCACCAGCGTCACGGAGCATGCGGGAAAGAATCTTGAGCGTAGTGCCGCGCACGATAGAATCCTCGACGACACACACGCGCTTGTTCTTGAGCACGCCCACGATGGGGTTGAACTTGAGTTTCACCTTCTGCTCGCGCACGTTCTGCGTGGGGTCGATGAAGGTACGGCCCACGTAATGGTTACGCAGCAGGCCAATCTCGAAACGGATGCCGCTAGCCTGCGAATAGCCGAGCGCCGCGGTCGTCGCGCTGTCGGGCACAGAAATCACGATGTCCGCATCGACGGGGCATTCCTTCGCGAGCTGCTTGCCCATCTTGCGGCGGACCTTGTCGCAGCTCTGTTCAAAAATGACAGAATCCGGGCGGCTGAAGTAGATGTATTCGAAAATGCAATGAGCCTGACGTTCCTTGTGCGTAAAGCGTTCCGAATGCAGGCCGTTGTTCGTTATGGTCAGGAGTTCTCCCGGCTGGATATCGCGCACGTAGTTTGCGCCGAGCAAGTCGAAAGCGCAGGTTTCGCTTGCGACGCACCAGGCCTTTCCCATGCGGGCAATGGAAAGCGGGCGGAATCCGAACCCGTCGCGGGCGACATACATCGTGTCCTTGCTGATGAAGACCAGGCAGAAACTCCCGGTAAATTTCGTAATCGCCTTCTTGATGGCTTCGCCCAGAGTATCCGCATGAGTGCGCGCGATTTCGTGGAGCAAGATTTCGGAATCGGACGTGGTCTGGAAAATGTGACCGTCAGCTTCCATCTCGGCGCGGAGTTCGTTCGCGTTGGTGATGTTGCCATTGTGGGCCACAGCGAGCTGCCCCCACTTGCAACTCACGAGAATCGGCTGCGCGTTTGCAAGAGTGCTTGCGCCCGTGGTGCTGTAACGCACGTGCCCGATGCCTGCAAAACCTTGCAGCTCGTCGACGTTGTGTTCTCTTAAAAGCGTGGAAACCAGACCCATGGATTTACGGACGCGGACTTTTTCGCCATCCGTTACCGCAAAGCCAGCGCTTTCCTGACCGCGGTGCTGAAGTGCGTAGAGACCCATGGTGACATTACGAACAACGTTATCGCCGTTGTAGATTCCGATAACGCCGCATTCTTCATGCAATTCTTCGAGCATATCGCCTCTTTGAATTTTAAGCCTCCCCTACCTCGAAGGTCATAGCCCATCCGTACGGATGCAAGCAGGGAAGCGGACGCAAAAAATATAGCAACGAATTTTGCGTTCAACAATCCATAAAAAAACAAAAATTTTTGGCACAGAAAACAGAACTACAAACAAATTAATTATATTTTACATTTTTCGAATTATTTCCATTTTCCGAAAAATAAAAAGTGTAAATTGCACATTTTTTGTCAGAGAAAAAAGGCCTGGACATAGCGAAAATTTCCACATTCGACCTCAAAAAGGCCTATTTTCGCTCATTTTAGGCATATTCTGATTTTTTGGCACGGCTTTTGCATAAGGGCGAACGAATCCATAATCCATTGGACTTCTAAAAAGGAATCAAAAATGAAGCTTGTCACGGCATACATACAACCAGAACGATTAAACCTCGTAAAGCAAGCCCTTTACGAAAAGAACATTTTCAAGATGTCTGTCACGAACGTGCTCGGCTGCGGCCAGCAGAAGGGTTACAATCAACGTTTCCGTGGTGTCGTTACCGAAGTCAACCTGCTTAAGAAAATTTGCTTGAAGATTGCGGTTAACGATGACTTTGTGCAGCCTTGTATCGATGCGATTATCGCGGGGGCCCGTACCGGCGAAATCGGCGACGGAAAGATTTTCGTCACGAGCCTGGAACAGTGCATCCGCATCCGTACTGGTGAAACTGGGTCGGATGCAATTGGTTAAACACAAGGGATTAAAACACAAAGGATTTAAACAATGAACGAAGTAGCAAATGTCGCAACCGTCAGCGATGCAATCTTTATGACGGAAAACATCTGGATCATGATCAGCGCCATGCTGGTGTTCATCATGGGTCTCGGTTTCGCCTGTGTCGAAGCGGGTCTTGTTCGCGCCAAGTGCGCTGCAAACGTCGCCTTCAAAAACATCGCGGTCCCCGCCATCGGTATCACGATGTACGCCCTGCTCGGCTTTGGCCTCATGTATCCGGGCACTTTCAACGGAATCCTCGGTTTCGCTGGCTTCGGCATTGGCGACTGGGCAGATCCCTCTAAGTTCACCACTGCCTACAACGGTCACTTCACGCTGTTTGCCGATTGGCTGTTCCAGGCAATGTTCGCCGCTACCGCCGCAACGATTGTGTCCGGTGCCGTGGCAGAACGCGTGAAGCTCAATTCTTTCCTCGTGTTCACGCTCATCTACGTAGCCCTCGTCTACCCGATTGTGGGTAGCTGGACATGGGGCGGTGGCTGGCTTTCCACCATCGGCAAGGCTGGTTTCCATGACCTCGCCGGTTCTACCCTCGTGCACTCCGTGGGTGGCTGGGCAGCTCTCGCTGGCGTGATGATTCTCGGCCCCCGTATCGGCAAGTATGTGAACGGCAAGGTTCACGCCATTCCGGCACACAACATTCCGCTCGCTACCGTTGGTGTGTTCATGCTGTGGTTCGGCTGGTGGGGATTCAACGCCGGTTCTGCCCTGAACGGTGATCCGAAGGCTACTAGCTGGATTCTCGTGACCACGAACCTCGCCGCTGTTGCCGGTATCATTACCGCGACTCTCACGAGCTGGATCGTTTCGAAGAAGCCCGACGCCACCATGGCCCTCAACGGATGCCTTGCCGGTCTCGTGGCAATCACTGCCGGTGCCGACGTGGTGACCCCGCTTTCCTCCTGGATTATCGGTGCCATCGCTGGCGTGCTAGTTGTCGGTGCGGTGTTCATGTTCGACCGCCTGCACTTGGACGACCCGGTCGGTGCTCTCTCGGTTCACCTGGTGAACGGCGTGTGGGGCACGATCGCAGTCGGTATCTTCGACATGACGGGCGATTACAGCGTGCTCACTCAGCTCATCGGTGTCGCCGCCTACGCTCTCCCCTGCTTCGGTGCCGCTAGCCTGATATTCTTCGTCATCAAGAAGACCATGGGCCTGCGCGTCACGGAACGTCAAGAACTCCGCGGCCTCGACCAAAGCGAACACGGACAAGAATCCTACAGCGGGTTCCAAATCTTCAGCAACATGTAATGGCTGGAACGTAATACACATCCTCCTCACATGATCCCTAAAAAACCCCGAGGCAATAAGCCTCGGGGTTTTATCATTGATCTCATGGAGTTTTTTTAAAGCCAATCGGATGCGGAAGCGTCGCTGGGCATGCGCCAGTCGGCGCGGGGCGAAAGCGAGATGGTTCCGACCTTCGGTCCGTCGGGAATGCAACTGCGCTTGAACTGCTGCGTAAAGAAACGCCTTATGAAGACGGCGAGCGCCTTGTCGATTTCTTCGTCAGTATGTTTGCCTGCGAAAGCGTATTTCGCGAGGAAGCGGAGCTTTTCGGGAGTGGCGCCGTATTTCGCAAAATGGTACAGGAAGAAGTCGTGAATTTCGTAGGCACCGAGAATGCTTTCGGTTTTTTGCGCAATCTGGCCGCTTGAATCGGCGGGCAATAATTCCGGCGAGACGGGCGTATCGAGGATGTCGCGGAGAACTGCCGCGAGATGCTTTGCATTTTCATACGACGCTGCGGTTTCGCTGGTTTCAAGATGAGCGGCATCTCCGTTCTGTGTGGGAACTTCGCCGGTTTCAAGATGCGCCGCGGACCTGTCGGCGTACCAGTTCACGATATGGCGCACGAGCGTCTTGGGAATATCGCAGTTGACCGCATACATGGACATGTGATCGGCGTTGTAGGTGCTCCAGCCCAGCGCGATTTCGGAGAGGTCGCCCGTACCGATGACGATTCCGCCCTCGCTGTTTGCGATATCCATCAGGATTTGCGTGCGTTCGCGGGCCTGCACGTTCTCGTAAGTCACGTCGAGCTTTTGCGGGTCATGCCCGATATCGGCAAAATGCTGGAGGCACGCCTTCTGGATATCGACCGTGCGGAGCTCCACGCCCAAAAGTTTCGCGAGTTCTACCGCATTGTTCTTGGTGCGCTTGGTGGTACCGAACCCAGGCATCGTGAGCGCAAGTATTTCTGATGCGGGGCGGTTCAACAGTTTGAATGTTTCCGCGACTACAAGAAGTGCGAGTGTTGAATCGAGACCGCCCGAAAGGCCGATGACCGCACGTTTGCTGCGTGTCGCCTCGAGTCGCTTCGCCAATCCCGCACACTGTATATTGAAAATCTCCGTGCAAGAAACATCGCGGCTTGCGAGATTGCCCGGTACAAACGGCGTCGGAGTGACAAAACGGTATTTAAGCGCATCGCACGCCCGAAGGCCTTCAAGTGTCGCCGCCCGCGCGATGACGGCACGGCTGTCGAAATCCTGGAACGATCCTTCGCTCAGGCGCTGCATATTCAGGCGTTGTACATCCACGTCGGCATAGACGATTTCGGTCTCACGCGCAAAGGGTTTGCTTTCGGCGAGCATGCTGCCGTTTTCCGCAATCATCAAGTGTCCGCTGAACACCATGTCCGTCGTAGATTCGTGCACTCCGGCAGAAGCATACACGTATGCGGCCATGCAACGCGCCGACTGGTTCAACACGAGATTCCTGCGGTAATCACGCTTGCCTACCAGCGCATCGCTTGCGGAGAGATTCACGATGACATTCGCTCCCGCGAGAGCGAGTTCACCGCTCGGAGGTGCCGGAGTCCACAAGTCTTCACAAAGTTCCACGCCAATGCGGACTTCGGAACCATCGCAATTTGCAGCCTTCGCACCGTCGTCGCTTGCGCAGTCATCAACCGCGCTAGAAGTTCCGCAGCCCTTCACCGTAATGAAATTCGTGACGGGCACCTCGCCTATGCCTTCTATCGTGCACGTTACGGCACCTGCGACATTTGTATAGCCCGCGACATTCCCTGTCGAAACACTGCACGCCCCACGCAACAAATCGCGTCCGCTCGAAAAATGCCTTTTCTCGTAGAACTCGCGCTGGTTCGGCAAATGAATCTTAGGCGTTACCGCAATCACCTTGCCGCGCTGCACAAAGGCGGCGCAGTTATACAGCCTGCCAAAAATGCGCAACGGCAGGCCCACAGCAATTACCGCATCGCTGTCGCCGAAAGCTTCCGCAATCCGCTTTAGCGCACGGGTACTGTTCCGCAACAGAAGTTCCTGGTGGAACAAGTCACCACAGGTATAGCCCGTAATACACAACTCAGGGAAAACGACAAAAGCCGCCCCGTTAGAGACGGCAATTTTTGCGCTTTTGATAATCTCGTCCGTATTGAAGGCGGTATCGGCCACCTTCAACAGCGGAGAAATGCTTGCAAATCGGTAGAATCCAAACATAATTCCGCGCTGTTTAAGCCACAAAATTGTTTAAGCCACAAAATAATTCAAGCTACTTGAGGGCAGCGACTTTCGCCTTCGCGTCGGCCATGGCACGCACCACGAGGGAGGCTCCGTTCGCACAGTCACCCACCGCATGAATATGACGGGCCGGGTCTGCAATAATCGCAGTTCTCGGAGTGAGTTGCAGGCCCAGGTCGTTCACGATACCTTCGGCAGGCACGCCGGTAAAGCCCATGGCGAGTACCACCAAATCGGTATCGATGACCTCGGTAGAATTCGGGACTTCGTTCGGCTTGAGCGGGCGACCCTGCGGGGACATTTCCCATTCCACGCGAACCGCTTCCACTCCGGCCACGCGGCCGTCCTTCACGATGAACTGCTTGGAAGAAACATTCCAACGGCGCTCGCCGCCTTCGTGCTGGGCGTAGCTGGTACGAAGCATGTACGGCCAATCGGGCCACGGCGTAGACGGGGAACGCTCCTCGGGCGGCTTCGGCATGAATTCCACCTGAAGCACGCTTTCGCATCCTTCACGAATGGCCTTGCCCACGCAGTCGTTACCCGTATCGCCACCGCCGATGACCAAGACCTTGCGGCCCTTCGCGCTGAACTTTTCGGGATTGGCTTCGCCCGGCATTTCGGCACCGTGCAAGAAGTCAAGAGCGAGGAAGATACCTTCGGCTTCGCGGCCCGGGATTTTCAGGTCGCGCGCATTCGGAGTTCCAATCGCGAGGAAGACTTCGTCAAAATTCTTGTGGATGTATTCCGCCGCGATGTCCTTCCCTATTTCGGTATTGTAGACGAACTTGATTCCGGCGGCCTCGAGCAGAGCAATGCGACGGTCAATAATAGACTTGTCAAGTTTCCAGTTCGGGATACCGTAGCGCAGCAGGCCACCCGCCTTTTCACGTTTTTCGTAAACTGTAACCGCATAACCCTTGCGGCGGAGCGCCTCGGCGGCAAACAGGCCCGAAGGACCCGAGCCGATAACCGCGGCAGACTTTCCGTTGGGTTCTGCAGCCGGGAGCACCACGCGGCCTTCTTCGAAAGCGGTCTCGATGATGAATTTCTCAATCTGGCGAACCATCACCGGGTCGTTATGCACGTTGCCGGTACAGGCGGATTCGCAGAGCGCGGGGCACACGCGGCCCGTAAACTCCGGGAAGAACGCCGTCTTGCTGATGATATCATAGGCGCGTTCCGCATTCCCCGCGGCAATCGCCGCATTGAATTCGGGGACGAGGTTTCCCAGCGGGCAACCTGCGCCATGGCAGAACGGGATACCGCATGTGTGGCAGCGGCCCGCCTGGTTTATGACATCAATCGAAGTGAGCCTGCGTTCGACTTCCTTGTTGTCCTTGATGCGCTCTTCGACAGGGCGGTAGATATCTTGAATTCGGGTTACTTGTTCCATAGTCGCCTCATCCCTTCTTTGCCAAAGCGTTGCGGTAGTCGATCGGGAATATCTTCACGAATTTCGGGCGTTCGCTGTTCCAGTTTTCGAGAATGCGCTTGCCCTTCTCGCTGCCCGTCGCCTGGACGTGCTGATTAATGATATCGAGCAGTTCGCTTTCGCTGTCGGTCCCCGGAAGTACGCTTTCGAGGTCAGCGGAATCTACGTTGCAGCTCAAGTCGAAATGGCCCGTTTCGTCGTACACGTAGGCAAATCCACCCGTCATGCCCGCGGCGAAGTTCACGCCCACACGACCGAGCACCACCACGCGACCGCCCGTCATGTATTCGCAGCCGTGGTCGCCCACGCCTTCCGATACCAGGAGCATGCCCGAGTTACGGATACCGAAGCGTTCGCCCGCAAGACCGTTGATGAAGATCTTGCCCGAGGTTCCGCCGTAACCGATGACGTTACCGGCAATCACGTTGTCTTCGGCCTTGAAGCTTGCGTTGTGCGGCGGGCGCACGACAATCTTACCACCCGAGAGGCCCTTGCCCATAAAGTCGTTCGCTTCGCCTTCGAGATCGAGCGTGACACCCGGAGCGAGGAATGCGCCGAAGCTCTGGCCTGCGACACCGTGCAGGTGAACCTTGATGGTGTCTTCGGGGAGGCCCTTCACGCCGAAGTGTTCGTCCACCTCGCCGGAAAGCTCCGTACCCACCGTACGGTCGGTGTTGTGCACCACCGTGCAAAGTTCCACGGGAGCACCGCTCTTGAGCGTGTCTGTCACAAACGGCAGGAGTTCGCGGCGGTCGAAGTTCACAAGTTCTTCCTTCACGAAACTCTTGTCGAAGGACTTGATGCCGCCATTGACGGTTTCGAAAATCTTCGAGAAATCGAGGTTGTGGGCCTTGTAGAAGGCAATCGCCTCGTCGCGTTCCAGAAGGTCGCTGCGGCCGCAGGCTTCGGCAAGGCTCTTGAGGCCAAGGCTTGCGAGAATTTCGCGGACTTCGTCGGCGATGAAGAAGAGGAAGTTTTCCACGTATTCGGGCTTGCCGGCAAAGCGCTTGCGGAATTCAGGATCCTGCGTAGCGATACCCATGGGGCACTGGTTCGTATGGCACTTGCGGTCCATAACGCAACCGAGGCTCACGAGCAGGTTGGTAGCAAAGCCGAATTCTTCGGCACCGAGGAGGGCTGCCACCACGATGTCGCGGCCTGTCTTGAGCTGGCCATCGACCTGGAGCTTGATGCGACCGCGCAGGTCGTTGAGCACAAGCGTCTGTTCCGCTTCGGCAATACCGAGTTCCCACGGAAGGCCGGCATGCTTGATGGAAGTGAGCGGAGATGCGCCCGTACCGCCATCGTGACCGGAAATCAGCACCACGTCGGCATGAGCCTTCGCGACACCCGCGGCAATCGTACCCACGCCCACTTCGGAGACGAGCTTCACGGAAACACGGGCCTTCGGGTTGGCGTTGCGCAGGTCGTAAATGAGCTGTGCCAGGTCTTCGATGGAGTAAATATCGTGATGCGGCGGCGGAGAAATCAAGGAGACATTCGGAATCGAGTGACGGATGCGGGCCACGAATTCGTTCACCTTGTGAGCCGGCAGCTGGCCGCCTTCACCGGGCTTCGCACCCTGTGCCATCTTGATCTGCAAATCCTTCGCGTGGCGGAGGTAGTCAATCGTCACACCAAAGCGGCCCGATGCCACCTGGCGAATCGCAGAACTGCGGATATCGCCGTTCGCAGCCGGAGTATCGCGGTCGGGGTCTTCACCACCTTCACCGCAGTTGCTCATGGCACCGATGCGGTTCATGGCAATAGCAATCGTTTCGTGCGCTTCGGGGCTCAAGGAGCCAAGGCTCATGGCACCCGCGACGAAGTGCTTCAAGATAGATTCACGGCTTTCGACCTCATTGATGTCGATCGGAGTCGTCTGCTTGAACTTGAAGAGCCCGCGGAGCGTCGCCTGACGTTCAGACTGGTCGTTGATGAGCTTGCTGTAAACCTTGAACTTTTCGTAATCGCCACCCTGCACCGCCTGGCGGAACGCGGCGAGCGACTGCGGAGTCCATAGATGCTTTTCGCCTTCCTTGCGGAATGCGTACTGGCCGCCCGACTGCAAGACCTTGCTTGCATCGGCAAACGCAATCTTCTGGCGCTCGCCCACTTCGCGGGCAATCTCTTCGAGGCCGATACCTTCGATACGGCTTGCCGTACCCGGGAGGAACTTCTCGATGAGTTCGTGGTTCAAGCCCACAGCTTCGAAAATCTGTGCACTGCGGTAGCTGCGGAGCGTCGATATACCCATCTTCGACATAATCTTGAGCAAGCCCTTGTCCACTGCCTTTACATAATTTGCAGCAGCCGTCACCGGGTCCACATCCAGATCGCCGTTGTGGCACATGTTGGTGATGCTTTCGAAAGCGAGGTACGGGTTGATGACTGTCGCGCCGTAACCAAGAAGCAGTGCAAAGTGCATCACTTCGCGCACTTCACCGCTCTGCACAATCAGGCCGATTTCGGGGCGCACGCCCGCTTCCACCAAGGCGCGGTTCACAGCGGCAGTCGCCAAGAGAGACGGCATCGGCACGTAACCCCAGTCGATGTTCTTGTCCGAAAGTACAATGATATCGAATTTGTCGTTCACCGCACGCACGGCATCGCCTGCGAGGTTCTGCAAGGCGGCTTCCAGCACTTCGCCATTTCCGCCGAGCGGGAACTGCATCTTGAGCACTTTCGCCTTGAACGCCTTGTCACCGATATTTTCAAAACGGCGGATTTCGTCTTCGGTTACGATCGGGCGCGGAATCTTGATGAGGTGCGCCTGTTCCGGAGTTTCTTCCAAAATGTTGCCGTGGTTGCCGATGTAGGTCGTCAAGCTCATCACGAGCTCTTCACGGATCGGGTCGATAGGCGGGTTCGTCACCTGGGCGAACAGTTGCTTGAAGTAGTTGAACAGCGGCTGCGGCTTGTCCGAAAGCACGGCGAGCGCGGCATCGTTACCCATGGAACCGATAGGTTCTGCACCGTTCTTCGCCATCGGCTGCAGAATGATGCTCAGGTCTTCTGCCGAGTAGCCGAAGCGCTTCTGCTGCACCAAAATATCTTCCGGAACGTCGGACGGGTTGATTTCGCTGAAGAGGCCGCGGACGCTCATCTTGTTTTCGGCGACCCAACGGCGGTAAGGCTTGGCTCTCGCCACCTGAGCCTTCATTTCGGCGTTCTTCAAAATCCTGTGGTTTTCGAGGTCGAGGTAGATGATTTCACCCGGTTTCAGGCGGCCCTTCTCCTCGACTTCATCGTCGTGCAAGTCGAGCACGCCAGTTTCGGAAGCCATCACGAAGAGGCCATCTTTACACAAAGTGTAACGTGCCGGACGGAGACCGTTGCGATCGAGAATCGCACCCGCATTCACGCCGTCAGAGAAAGCGACTGCGGCCGGGCCGTCCCACGGTTCCATGAGCATGGATTCGTATTCGAAGAAGCCACGCACGTCGCGGCCCAGGTAATGCTTCTTGCCCCAAGCCTGAGGCATGAGCATCATCATCGCATGCGGGAGGCTACGGCCCGCTGCGACGAGGAGCTCAAACATGTTGTCAAGGCTAGCAGAGTCGCTCTGACCCGCCGGAACAAGCGGCAGAAGTTTCTGCAGGTCGTCACCGATAACTTCGCTCTTCAGGTGCGGCTCACGAGCACGCAGGCTGTTCAGGTTACCGCGCAGGGTGTTGATTTCACCGTTGTGCGCGAGGTAGCGGAACGGATGCGCGAGCGGCCATGTCGGGAACGTGTTCGTGGAGTAACGCTGGTGAACAAGGGCTATCGGGGACTCGAAATCGAGATCGTTCAAGTCCTTGTAGAATCCTTCAATCTGGCTAGCCAGAAGCAGGCCCTTGTACACGATGCTGCGGCGGCTGCAGCTGCAGACGTACAGGCCCTTGCAGGCCTTTTCCATCAGGCGGCGTACCACGTAAAGCTTGATATCGAACGCCTGGTCAGATTCAAAGGAAGAACCGTCGAAGAACACCTGGCGGATATGCGGAAGGGTCTCGCGGGCGGTGCGGCCGATTTTCTCGGGATTCACCGGCACTTCGCGGTAAATCAGGACTTTCACGCCCTCGGCCTCGGCGATTTCCTTAATCTTGGCGTCAAAGGCCACGGCATCGAGCGAATTGTCCACAAAGTACATCGCCACACCGTAACGTTCAGGAAGCGTCGGATAAAGCTTACGGAAGAACTTGTGCGGCATAGAAAGCAAAAGACCCGCACCGTCACCGGTTTCCGGGTCTCCGCCTGCCGCACCGCGGTGCATGAGCCTCTTCAAAACAGTAATGCCCTGCAGCACAATCTGGTGCGAGGCGACATTATTAATATTGGCGACCAGGCCGACACCACAGGCGTCGTGTTCGTTCATCGGGTCGTAGAGAGCTTGAGCGTTCATAAATTTCCTTTCTGCATTCAGCGCAACCGCGCCTTATTATTTTGCGAAAAGGATTTGCAAAATTCGTGCCAATTTTCACGAACCCCCGCAAATTATTGAAAAAGCGGAAAGAAAATGTAAAAGTCGGCATTTTCGGTTTCATTTTCCTTAAAACGTCATTTCAAAATTTGTAAAACGCACACCTACTATTACAATTTGTGTAATAAGCAAAACCGCACGCAATCGAGCGTACGGTCTTTTTCATTTTTTGTCAAATTGGGCTTAATCGAACACTTTTTTCTTGCGTTGGTCGCGGCCGAGCAACACGAGGCTCACGACAACGCCGGCAAGGAGCACGACCGAGATCACGATCAACGCGGTGGAATGTCCGCAGGTCACCTGGAAGAACAGCACCGAGAGACTCCAGCCGATTATGGTCTGGAACACCATCATGAGCGTTCCGTAAAAGCGGCCCAGTTCGCGGAAGGCGGTTCCCATGGCCGCAAGGCACGGCACATAGAGCAAGATGAACAGCAGGTAAGCGAGCACTTGGTAGCGACCGAGCCTAAAGTGCGCCTGCATCGTCTTGTACGCGCCTTCGTTTTCGTTTTTCCCGCTTTCTTCGAGTGCCTCATCGACCCCGAGCGGATTCAGGAACTTTCCGAATACACCCGCAAGGTTCACCGGCACGCTCACGAGGGCATCCTTGACGGTCGTTTTCAAGCTGAAGGATTCTTCGGCATCATCCTCGCCCGCTGTCGCAGCAGCGTCATCGGAATCTCCCGAACCTTCAATCGCATACAGGGAATTGAGCGTCCCGACAATCGCTTCCTTCGCAAAGAGCCCGGTAAAGAGCGCGACAGAAGCTGCCCAGTTGTCCTTTTCGACACCGAAGGGCTCGAACACCGGCGTAATCGTCTTGCCAATGACGCTCAGCACGGATTTTTCATTGTTGTCGTTACCGAAACTTCCGTCCGTACCGATGGAACCCATAAAGCCGAGCACGGTCACCATGATAAGCACGATTTTTCCGGCACGGAAAATGAATTCCTTGAGGCGGAGCCATGCGTGGCGGAAAAGGTTGCGCACCTTCGGCAAGTGGTAAGGCGGCAGTTCCATGATGAACGTCGATTCCTTGCCCTTGAAAACCGTATGGCGCAGCAGCAGCCCGTAAATCAACGCGATTACGATACCCGTCAGGTAAATTCCGAACACGAGCGTTCCCGCGGTCTTCCCGAAGAATGCCGCACCGAACAGCGCGTACACCGGAAGGCGCGCGCCGCAACTCATGAACGGGACCAGGAATAAAGTCAGGAACCTTTCGCGCTTGTTTTCGAGCGTACGCGTACCCATGAGCGCGGGCACCGAACAGCCGAACCCCACAATCATCGGCACGAACGCCTTTCCGGGAAGCCCGAGGAATCGCATAAAACGGTCCGCAACGAAGGCGGCGCGCGACATGTAGCCCGAATCCTCTAGGAATGACAGGCACAGGAACATGAAGAAGATGACCGGAATGAACGTCGAGACAGTCTGGATACCGGCACCGATGCCGTTTGCCAGAAGCGCCACGGCAACACCCGGCGCTCCGATTTTCGTCAGGAGCTCCGTCATCCCGTCCACAAAGATTCCGCCGAACAGAATATCAAAGAAATCTATGAACGCGCTTCCCACCGTCACCGCGAACCAGAACACCAGATACATGGCCAAAAGGAACAGCGGGATTCCGAGAATGCGGTTCAGGACAAGCTTGTCCAACTTGTCTGTGCGCGTGCGCTTGTTGGTGTTGTCGCGGATGACCGCCCTCGCGATATCACGAGCATACGAGTAACGAGAATCCGCAAGCGCAAATTCCACCTCCTCGCCCAGGTCTTCCTCGATCTTGTCATGCGGGATTTCGACACCGAGCTCGTCGGCAAGTTCCAGCACGCGACCGCTGTGTTCCAGGTACTGGACCGCCGTCCAGCGCGGAGTCGCACCAAGCTTATCCGCAACGGGCTTGAGCGGCACCGAGATTTCCTCAATCAATTTTTCAAGGACTTCGGAATGCCGGACCGCCTTGGGCACAGGAAGCTCACGGCTATTGTGCAACAGCTTGTGCAGGTCGTTCACGAATCCTTCGCAGCTCTTGGGAGATACCGCCGTAAGGCCGATCGCCGTCACTCCGAGAATCCTCTCGAGCTTGTGCAGGTCCACATGGACGCCGCGGCTTGCAGCGATGTCCATCATGTTCACCGCCAGCACCATCGGCACGCCCTTTTCCATCAGCTGACTTGTAAGGAACAGGTTGCGTTCCAGGTTCGTCGCGTCCAGAATGTTCACCACCAGATCGGCTTCACCCTTGAGCAGATAATCGAGAGCGGCGCGCTCATCTTCGGAGTTCGCAAAGAGCGCATAGATACCCGGCAGGTCCACCACGCGAATCGTGTGGTTGTCGAGCTTGAAGCTGCCTTCCTTTTTTTCTACCGTCACGCCTGGCCAGTTACCCACAATCTGGTTCGAGCCGGTTAGCGAATTGAACAATGCGGTTTTCCCACAGTTCGGGTTACCCGCAATCGCAATCGTAAATACATCTTTTTCGATAGGCATTAGATTCTTCTCAATTTCAGCACGTCAGCTTCTTTTTTACGGAGCGAAAGCCTGTACGAAAGCACGCTCACTTCCACCGGATCACCGAGCGGGGCTACCTGCATAACCTGCAGAACCACACCGCGCACAAGCCCCATCGACAGAAGTTTGGACTTGTACTGCGAATCACCCGTATTGTATCCGATAATTTCGGCCCTATCGCCTTTCTTGAGTTCTGAAAACTTTGGTTCCATACACCTTATTTTTTCTTGGCAGACTTCGTGTTTTTGGCGGACGGTTTCACATCTGCGGGCTTCATGAATTCCTCGATTTTCACGAGCGTTTCAGCCGAAAGAATATGTTCCATGCAGCAGGCGTCCTTGTCGGCAATCGCTTCCGACACGCCGAGCTTGATCAAGAACCCCTTCAACAGAATGTGGCGATTCAAAATCTGAGCGGCGACACGCTCACCTTCAACGGTCAGTTCAATGCCGCTGTAAGGCTCCTGCGTAACAAGCCCCAGCTTCTTGAGTTCAATGACCGCCTTGGCAACCGAGGGCATCTTGACCGAGAGGGCCGCGGCGATATCCCTGACGCGGGCAATCCCGTTCGCAAGGCGCAGCATGTGCACCATTTCCAAATAGTCTTCGAGACTCTGGCTCAGCTTGACTTGTTCCATAGGACCGCTCCATTTGGTCAAAAACATTACGTCTTATATTAGACAGCGCTAATATAGTTTCTTGTTTCTAACCAATCAAGGCGGATTTCAAAAACTGCACCCCCAAACGAGGCAAATCCAGCATTCTTCCCCAAAAAGGGACTGTAGCAAGAGCCACAGTCCCTTGGAGTGCATGATGTGAGGTGTAATTAGAAGCTGTATACCGTTTCGAGACCGAGGTTAAGTCCCGTATCGCCGGCATCGTCCCCGACAGGAATTTCGACCTTCGCGAAACCCGTAACTTCGAGCCCTTCCACCGGAGTGAAGTAGGCGCGGAGACCGACATCGAACGTCGAGACATCCTCGTTCACGTCGACAGTATTCGTGTGGTATTCCAGCGGAAGTCCGAGAGTAAGGAATTCCAGGACGCTCACGCTCGGTTCCGCATAGGCAAAGAAGTATTCCGGAATTTCTTCGCCATGCACGGTCGGAGATTCTTCGTCGAAGTAGGCATAGAAAGCCGTTCCCTTCACGTTGACGATTCCCAGTTCCAGCGAGGGTTCCGCAAGGAATGCGTGAGTCACGTTCGGGGTATCTTCGCCGAGATTATCCGCATGCAGGCCATAGACGGCATGCAAACCGAATGCGCCGAACTTCAAATTCGCATCGAGACCGGCATGCAGCTCATTGTGTTCCGCCTCCTGATAGGACTTGTAATCCACATAGGGGCGCAAAACGCTTTCGCCGAGGCCGAGTTCATAAGCGAGGTGGGCGTCGTAAGCAACGCCTACGCACGATTCTTCGCCATCTTCCTCAACGCAGACCTGATTGTCATTGCCCCCGCGACCGAAGCCGAGGCCAAAGACGATGCCACGATAGTCAACTTCTATTCCTCGAATATCGTGTTCGGCCATACCGGCGGCATTGTCTGCCGGATCGTCATAATCGTAGAAGTTGAGGAACGCGCCTTCGGAGAATGTCAAGTCACCAAACTTTACCACGGCATTTTCGTTATGGGTATACTGCACGAAGGCTCCATTATAAATCGCCGTAGGGTCGGTCGTCTCTCCATCGGCTTCAAGCTGAACCGATGCGGACCATTTTTCATTAAATTTCACATCGACATTCAGGTCAAAAGTGGATGCGTATTCGTGGCTCTGCTTGTCGTCGTTCAGAACATCTCCGGTATACACATCAAATTCCACTTCACCGGAGAATTTGACTTCGGGGCCTTTGGATTCTACGGCCGCTCCGGCTTCCTGGGCGAACGCAGGCATAGAAAGAAGCGTGGCGGTGGCAAGGCCGAACAAAAGGTTAGACGACAACCGATTTTTCATATTTAACTCCTGTGACGGTTTGATTTTCTGTTTTTGTAACACCCCGTCAAGTCTTTTACAATTAGTGCTACAAAAATGCTTGGCAAATGCCTTCTATGCGCTTATCTTGCAAAGACCGTGCCAAGATGTTTCTGTTTGTTTAATTTATTAGATTAGTCTAAGTTTTATTTCGTAATTAAGGGCTGGCAGGTTTCGGGCCCACCAGCCCTTAATGGTTCTTGATTCTAAAAGTTAGTCTTCGAAGCGTTTCTCCTTGTTAGCCTTCATACCGAACAGCTTGAGGAAGATTCCAGTACCCACGAGCACCACGATAGCGGCGATAATCCATGACATGTTTCCGCCAACCGGCACTTGGTAAAGGAGCACAGCAATCGCCCAAGCAAGGAGCGTCTGCACCGTCGCCATGAGGACTGCGAGGCCGAGGCCGATTTCGCGGGCAACGACACCCATCGCGGCAAGGCACGGCACATAGAGCAAGATGAAGATAAGGAACGCAAACACCTGCCAGTTAAAGCCATCCACCGGGTTACCGTTCTTGTCCGGATTGTGGAAGTAAGAGCGGAGGTTGGCGTAGATGTCGGCGGTTTCGGAAAGGTCGCCTTCTTCGAGAGCGCCAATTTCGTCTTCAGAGAGTTCAAGGCCAGCGGCGGCAAGCTTTGCAAACACAGCTTCGCGAGTCTTTTCGTCCTCTTCTTCTTCGCCGAATGTTTCAATGGCAGCGTATTCTTCGCAGGTCAACACCTTGACGTCGGTAATCTTGTCAAGAGTTTCCTTCTTGAGTTCGGCGGCTTCCTGGCCTTCCAATTCGCCGGAAGTTCCGAGCGGGTCGGTGAGCGAGCCAAAGACTTCGGCGAGGTTAGCCGGGATAGATTCCAAAGCTTCGACGAGGGCTCCGATGATATCGGGAGCGCCGCCTTCTTCCTCTTCTTCGGCGGGGCATTCGTCGATGCCTACGATAAGCGGCTTTTCTTCTGCAGCAGTTTCCGCGACGGTTTCTTCTGCGGGAGCCTCGGCAGGAGCGGCTTCGGCAACAACTTCAGTAGGTGCTGCGGCGCTATCGGTTGCAGCGGAATCAGCAGCAGCAACCTCACTGGATCCTTCGCTAGCTTCGGGGCGTTGCGGGGTGTCCCCGCTAGAAGGGGTAGCGGATGCCGCGTCAGTGGCAGGAGCGAGGGGAAGGCCTTCCCCTCCATCAACTCTTTCGTCTTTCGTCTCTCGTCTTTCGTCTTCGTTCTCACCCACCATAGAATACAGCGAGTTCATGGTACCGATAACGGCTTCCTTGGCCAAGAGGCCCGTGAACAGGGAGACAGATGCCGGCCAGTTTTCCTTTTCGACACCAAACGGTTCGAACACCGGCGTGATGGCCTTACCGATCACAGAAAGCAGGCTGTTTTCAGAGTCAGCGTTACCGGCAGTGAATTCATTAGCCTTCACCACCTTAGATTCATCGACAACAAAGCCTTCGGGGAGAGCGACATTTTCAGATTCGCCTTCCTCGTTTTCCTTGACCATCTGGTAGCCATCTTCAGACTTGACGATTTCAGTCTCGGTGCCGTTCACATTGACATACATCTTTTCGACAATACCGAAGCTATTGAGGAAGCCGAGCACGGCAACTGCAACAGTAATCACCTTACCGGCACGCCAGATGTAGTCACGCAGGCGCTGCCAGCAGTGAATCATCAGGGACTTGAACTTGGGCAAGTGATACGGCGGAAGTTCCATCACAAAGTTAGAGGCCTGGCCCTGGAACAGGGACTTCTTCAAGAAGAGGCCGTAGGCAACGGCGAAAAGCACGCCAGCGAGGTAAAGCAGGAACACGACCGTGCCCGCCATCTTGCCAAAGAACGCCGCCGCGAACAGCGCATACACCGGGAGGCGTGCGCCGCAACTCATGAACGGCACCAGGAAGATGGTGAGGAAACGTTCACGCTTGGATTCCAGCACGCGGGAGCCCATAATGCCCGGCACGCCGCAACCGAAGCCCACCATCATCGGCACGAAGGCACGACCCGGAAGCCCGAGGAATCTCATGAAGCGGTCCGCGACGAAAGCCGCGCGCGCCATGTAACCCGAGTCTTCCAAGAACGAAAGGCAAAGGAACATGAAGAAGATGACCGGAATGAAGGTCGAAACCGTCTGGATACCGGCACCGATACCGTCGGCGAGAATTGCCGTGACAAAAGACGGGCAACCAAGCACATCGCCCAGCACGTAGCCGAGGCCATCCACGAAGATTGCGCCAAAGAGCACGTCAAAGAAATCAATGAACGCAGAACCGATAGTCACCGCAATCCAGAACACCAGATACATGATGACAAGGAAAATCGGGAGTGCAGCCCAGCGGTTCAAAAGAACTGCGTCAAGCTTGTCGGAGAAGGTCTTCTTGGAACGCTTCTCCACAATAGCCTTCCCCGCCACTCCGTGCGCAATAGAATAGCGGTTTTCGGCCATCGCGAATTCCGGCTCTTCGCCCAGAATCTTCACGACTTCGGCCTTGTCGAGCTTTACGCCAGCTTCGGCAAACTTGTCCGCATAGCTCTTTTCATTGCCCAAGTACATGAGCGAAACCCAGCGAGCTTCCGCATCCAAAAGCTTTGCGACCGGAGCTACCTTCGGTTCCAAAACCTTCACGGCCTCTTCGACCTTGTCGCCGTAAACCATCGGCTTCGGGAGCGGCATCGGAGAGGCAAGCACGTGGCCCATCTGGCTTATAAAATTGGTGACGCTCTTTTCGCTCACGGCAGAAAGCGGAATGCACGGCACGCCGTAGAAATCAGAAAGTTCATCCAGATCCAGCTGGATTCCGCGATTTTCGGCGATGTCCATCATGTTCACCGCAATTACCATCGGAATCTTCATATCCGCAAGCTGGCTCGTAAGGAACAGGTTGCGCTCGAGGTTCGTCGCATCGACAATATTGATAATCAGGCTCGCTTCGCGGCTGAGCAAGTAGTCGACAGCGGCGCGTTCATCTTCAGCATTTGCAAACAGGGCATAGGTACCCGGCAGGTCCACCAGGCGAATCTGGCGGTCACCCAGTTCAAAGTAGCCTTCCTTCTTTTCGACAGTCACGCCAGGCCAGTTACCCACATGCTGGCGAGCACCCGTAAGCGCGTTAAAGAGAGCCGTCTTACCGCAGTTCGGGTTACCGGCAATCGCAATCGTCAAAAGTTTTCTTGCGGCCATTATACCCTCCTCAGCTTAAGAACGTTTGCTTCTTCCTTGCGCAGCGAAAGCCTGTACGAAAGTACAGCCACCTCGATCGGGTCGCCGAGAGGGGCCGCCTGCAAGACTTCAATCTGGACGCCACGCACAAGCCCCATCGAAAGGAGCTTGGACTTGTAAGCGGAATCGCCTTCGTTATAGCCGACGATTTCCACCTTGTCGCCTTTCTTGAGTTCCGAGAACTTGGGTTCAGTACTCCACTTCTTTACTTGCGACTTGCCGCCGCAACCACAATTACAGCTCATATCATCCTCATATAACAAGACAGCGCCTGAGCAGCGCTTTCCAGTTTACTTTGTGTTTTTGACAATCTTTGCTTTCTTCACGGACGAAATTGCGTCCATCGGTTTGACAAAATCTTCAATCTTTCCGAGCGTTTCCGCCGAAAGGATATGTTCCATGCAACAGGCGTCCTTGTCGGCGATCGCTTCGGACACCCCGAGCTTTATCAGAAAACCTTTCAACAGGATATGCCGATTCAGAATCATCGTGGCGACGCGCTGTCCCTCTTCGGTGAGTTCCACGCCGCTGTAAGGTTCCTGCCTCACAAGGCCCATTTTCTTGAGTTCTACCATCGCTTTCGCAACAGACGGCATCTTGACCGAAAGCGCGGCGGCGATATCCTTGACACGAGCGATTCCGTTCGCAAGGCGCAACATGTGCACCATTTCCAAATAATCTTCCAGACTCTGTGTCAGTTTTGTATGGTCCATTTGAAACCTCTGTAATTCATTAGACACAGCTAATATAGTTTAATAAATCTAATTAGACAAGACTAAATTTATTAAAGAAATCATATTTATTTAACCTTATCTAACTTTTTATTGAATTTTTTACAAAAAATCTTTAAATTACCCCTTGTTTTTTTAGTTAGTTTTGACTAACTTTTGACTTAGACAAGTCTAATTTTAAATGTAGCCATAGCTTTTTTGATTAGGCCTGTTTGGTTGAAGCAAAAATCCTATTCCCTTTTTGTGTCTCTTTGGGAATGAATTGCGCCCTCGCTCAAGTAGCTCTGAGCGGGGGCGTTTTTTATTATAATATACCCTATGATGGATTCAGACGTCTTTATGAAACACGTCCCACGAACTGGTTTCCGAACAGCAGCAATCCCGATACAAAGATGATGACGCCACCCGCGATAGTCGCAACGGTGTAAATCCTCGTAGCGAACCGGGTATGCGAACTTCCCTTGTCTATTCCTTTACGGAAAGCGACCGCAGCTATGCCGAAGGCGACATTGGTGATAGTCATGCCGACGCAGATGACAAGAGCCCCCAAAAGTGAAAGCGCTACCATCGAGTTCAACAGGCAGAAGAGAACGATCAGCGCGACAGCTGGGCAAGGGACTATTCCGGTGACAGCGGCAACCCCGATGATTTCGCGCCAGCGGGCCGTCGGCGGAAGCGCTGACATTTCGTCGTGGGCATCTTCCCCATTACGCTGTTTACGCTGCGTGAAAAAATCCTTGATCCCCAGCACCACGAGCAGAACGCCCGTAAGCATGATAAGCGCATAGCTGGCCTTCTCGATGCCGATGCGCCCGGTTTCGAAAGCGGAAAATACGGTCGCCTTGAAAATGGCATACAAGACAAGCAACAGCAAGACGGCGCTCATCGTATGCGTCACGGTAATGCCGGCCCCGAGAGCAACGCCCTGCCGCCAGCGACCACGACGCGCGATAAAGTAACCCACCACAATCGATTTACCGTGTCCGGGGCCTAACGCATGCAACATGCCGTACACGAGGCAAATCACGAGGAACTTCCATATGGCACCCCAGTCACCGCTCTTCATGGCATTGATGGCCACGGTCAGCTTTTCACGGAGAACCTTCTGAGCCTCGACAATCCAGCCAAAGAACGAGACGCTCTTTTTCGTAACCGGTTTTTCGGGAACGGTCGCCTGCACTTTGGATTCTACCGCCAGGGAATCATCGGCCGGCACCACGACTTCCGTCGCCGCAGGCGCATCCGCAGCCCCGTTGATGTCAAAGCGCTTTTTCTTGACGGCGGCAGGCGCGGCCATCGCCAGCAAGAGAATCAACAAAACTGTAAGCAACTTGTTCAATAGCAAAACCTCTTTGCCATAAAATAAAAAAAAATCTGGCAAAATTCACCGTTTTACATTTTACAAAATTCGTAATATGTATACCGAATTTTCATTTTTTGAAAAATGAGAATTTTTTGTAACTAGTCTAAAATCGACGATTCCACATGAAAAACGGCGTTTTTGATTTTTGGCACGACTTTTGCACATGGCTTACCGAAAAAATTTCAAACTAGGAGATTGCCATGAGCAACGAATACAGATTAAAAGCTATCAAAGAAATCGCCAGCGAGAATGCCGGCGCTAACCTCCCCGCAGCACCCGCAAGCCTCGACTTCTACGGTGAAGACGTCTTTAACGCAGAGGCCATGCGCGCCTACTTGCCGAAGGACATTTGCAAGAAACTTTTTGCGACCATCGATGAAGGCGCACCGCTCGACGCAAGCATCGCGAACGAAGTCGCACACGCCATGAAAAAGTGGGCCATCGACCGCGGCGCAACGCACTTTACTCACTGGTTCCAGCCGCTCACCGGCTCCACCGCCGAAAAGCACGACTCCTTCCTGGAACCCGAAAACGGCAAGGCCATCATGGCCTTCAGCGGCAAGAACCTCATCGTCGGCGAACCGGACGCTTCTTCTTTCCCGAGCGGCGGCCTCCGTTCCACCTTCGAAGCCCGCGGCTACACCGCATGGGATCCGACCTCTCCCGCATTCATCAAGCGTCACGGCAACGGTGCAACGCTCTGCATCCCGACCGCATTCTGTAGCTACACCGGCGAAGCCTTGGACAAGAAGACTCCGCTTCTCCGCTCCATTCAGGCCCTCCAGAAGTCCGCCGACCGCCTCATGGGCCTCTTTGGCGTCGCCGCCCAGAAGGTCACCGTCACTCTCGGTGCCGAACAGGAATACTTCCTGATCGACAAGCGCTTCTACCTGCAGCGCCCCGACCTCTACCAGGCTGGCCGTACGCTGTTCGGTGCCGCTCCGGCAAAGCACCAGCAGATGGAAGACCACTACTTCGGCAGCATTCCGGCCCGCATCATCAACTTCATGAACGATGTGGAAAAGGAACTCTGGAAGCTCGGCATTCCGGCCAAGACCCGCCACAACGAAGTCGCTCCGGCCCAGTTCGAACTTGCCCCGATGTTCGAGGAAGTGAACCTCGCCTGCGACCACAACATGCAGATTATGGAAGTGCTCCGCCAGGTCGCTGACCGCCACGGACTCGTGTGCCTCCTGCACGAAAAGCCGTTGGTCCGTGAACTACGGCAAGGTGAACCTCTTGAACCCGGGCAAGGACCCGCACCAGAACGCCATCTTCCTCACCACGCTCTGCGCCGTCATCTACGCCGTCGACACCCACGCCGACCTGCTGCGTATGGCTGTCGCTAGCGCCGGCAACGACCACCGTCTCGGTGCCAACGAAGCTCCTCCGGCAATCATCTCCATGTACCTCGGCGACCAGCTCGCCGACGTCATCGACCAGCTTGAAAAGGGCGATCCGAAGTCCAGCAAGCAGGCCGGTGCATTGAAGCTCGGTTCCGACACGCTGCCGCCGCTCCCGCGCGACGCTACCGACCGTAACAGAACTTCTCCGTTCGCCTTCACCGGCAACAAGTTCGAATTCCGCGCTCCGGGTTCCAGCCAGAGCTGCTCCGAACCGAACGTCATCCTCAACACGATCGTGGCCGAAGCCTTCGACCTCATCGCCGACAAGATGCAGAACGTGCCTGCCGACAAGTTCCACGAAGAACTCCAGAAGCTCCTGCAGAAGATCGTGAAGGAACACAAGAAGGTCATCTTCAACGGCAACGGCTACACCGACGAATGGGTGGAAGAAGCTGCCAAGCGCGGACTCCCGAACATCCGCACCACCATGGAAGCCCTCCAGGCGCTCACCAAGAAGGACAACGTCGCCCTCTTCGAAAAGTACGGCGTGTTCAACAAGCGCGAACTCGACTCCCGTTACGAAGTCAACATGGAAGATTACCACAAGAAGATTCACATCGAAGGCAAGATCGCTTTCGACATCGCGAAGAACGTGGTGCTCCCGCAGGTCCTCTGCGCCTACAGCAACGCCCTCAAGACCAACGAAATGGCCAAGACTCAGGGATTCTACGCCGTGGACGGTTATGCCCGCGAACTCGGTGACAAGCTCAAGGGCCTCGAAGAAGCCGTCGCTCAGATGGAAGCCGCTCTCGGCGACAAGCACGAAGCGATTCTCGACGCCATGGCAAACCTCCGCGTTATCGTCGACAAGATCGAAAGCGTGATCCCCGACGAAAAGTGGCCGCTCCCGAAGTACAGAGAGATGCTGTTCATCTACTAAGATGAACAACATCGGCCTCCCGTCGAAGGTGGGAGGCCAAATGTCAATTCATTTACTAACTTCAAAAATCCCTCCTTATTGCTCAATGGACACGAGGCCGTGCGTCGAAAGATGCACGGTCTTTTTCTATATTTTACCCCAGTCAGTTCGAAATCCATCCTGACTATAAACAAAACTAGGAGCCGCACTGCGAAAAGCTCGGAATCCCGCACATCACCATCCCGCTCAAGTTCATGCACGACTATTTCAAGTCGTCGCTCCTCGAAGGCGCAGACGCCATCCCCGAAGGGAACTACGCCGACGAGAACATGAAATCGACCGTGGTACCGTTCCGCAACGGCATCATGCTTTCCGTAGCGGCTGGGCTTGCCGAAAGCCGCGACCTTACAAGAGTGATGATGGCAAACCACTTCGGTGACCACGACATCTATCCCGACTGTCGCGAGGAATTCGTGAAGAATATGTCGGCAGCAATTGCGGCGGGCACCTACGCACACATCACGATAGACGCCCCCTACACGAACATTTCCAAGGCCGACATAGCACACAAGGGAAAAGCGCTCGGCATCGATTACGGAAAAACCTGGTCGTGCTACAAGGGCGGAGAAATCCACTGTGGCAAATGCGCCACCTGCCTCGAACGCAAGGCGGCCCTCGCCGATGCGGGCATAACGGACAATACGGTGTACGGAGCGTAATCATGTACAGGGTCATCAAACGCATGGAAATATCGGGAGCGCACAAGCTCTCGCTCCCCTACGAAAGCAAATGTCGCGGCCTGCACGGGCACAACTGGATTATCACGGTCTACTGCCAGTCCGAAACACTCGACGAAAACGGCATGGTAGTCGATTTTTCGCGCATCAAGGAACTGGTCCACGGCAGGCTCGACCATCAGTTTTTGAACGACGTGATGGACCAGAACCCCACCGCAGAGAACATGGCCCGCTGGATTTGCGAGCAGGTTCCGCACTGCTACAAGGTGCAAATACAGGAAAGCGAAGGCAACATCGTGGAATACGAAATAGACGCGTAGGTTCCGATGAAAGTTTGCGAAATTTTCAAAAGCATCGAAGGCGAAGGTTTGCGCACCGGCCAGGCGGCCGTTTTCATAAGACTTCACGGGTGCAACCTGCGTTGCAGTTATTGCGATTCCATGTACGCCGTCGAAGGTGGCGACTACACGCAAATGGATGTGGCGCAGGTGCTGGATGCGGTTAACGCATATCGCAGGGAATCCGGCGTAAAATGCGTGACCCTGACCGGAGGTGAACCTTTGATCCACGAAAGCGTCGGGGAACTGCTCGCGAAGTTTAGCGATGCCGGATTCGAAGTCAACGTGGAAACAAACGGGACGCTCCCCTGCAAGTGGCGCTACGCGAACCTGTTCTACACCATGGACTGGAAATGCGGAAGCAGCGGCATGTCGGGCAAGATGAAGATGGACAACATCGCGACGCTCGGCAAAAGCGACGTCCTCAAGTTCGTGGTCGGAAGCGAAGACGACCTCAAGGAAACTGAAAGCGTCGTCGCACAGCTTTCACAGCGCAAAAAGCAGGAATCCAACACCGCGAATGAAGCAGCACACGGGATGCCGCACATTTACATTTCGCCGGTATTCGGGACGCTAAAATACGAACGCATCGTGGAATGGATGATTTCGAGCAAGACCATGACCGAATGCGACGCGCGGTTCCAAATACAGCTGCACAAGGTCGTCTGGGACCCCGACAAGCGCGGAGTCTAACAGCCATCAGAGCCTTGAATTAGGGTCGTTTTCCTTGTTTTACATTTTATGTAAAACAAGGGCGGTTTTGGAAAGAAAATGTAAAGTTTTCAGCGTTTTTGGGCAGATTTCCGCAAAATTTTTCTCTTTTAACATCTTCCCAAGCGCCTTTCTAATTATTAGATTTTGGTTCCGATGAGAATATCGGAATCCATTGAGGCACACATGAGCGCAGCCGTTGCAACTATCTCGCAGCGGAACCAAGCGACTCTCCACGGATTCCATAAAATCGTTATTTCCCCCGTTTTCAACGTTTTTAGAGTTTTCAAGGCAAAGGCATTTAGCTTTTGCCTTTATTTTTTGCCTTTTAACACTACAGCAATGAGAATCGTATGACTGACAAGTTCCAATGGAAAGCAAAGCGCGAGAAGAAGGCGTTTTTGGCACTGGCGGATGGCGCCGTGTTTAGAGGCTATGCGTTTGGAGCGGCAACCGACTCCGTCGGCGAAGCCGTTTTCAACACCGGCATGGCGGGCTACAAGCAGATTATTACCGACCCGTCGTATGCGGGCCAGTTCGTGGTCTTCACCACAGCAGAAGTCGGCGCCTATGCGGCGAACCTCGAAAAGAATGAATCCCGCCAGGTGTTTTTGAACGGCATCGTGGTGAACTCGCTCGACTGGGTTTCCAAGGAACAGAATGAAGAAAGCCTGCACGACTACATGCTCGCCCAGGGCAAGCCGGGAATCGCCGGTGTGGACACGCGCGCCCTCACGCTCCACCTGCGTGAACACGGTGCCCAGAAGGCCTATTTGCACGTAGACGGCACCGACATGAGCGAAGCAGAAGCCATCAAGAAGGCCCAAGAATGGGAAGGCCTTGACGGTCAGGACTACGCGAGCAAGGTCAGCGACCCGAACGGCTACGAGTTCAGCACCGAAGGCGACTTGAACGTTGTCGCGCTCGATTTCGGCATCAAGACGAATATCTTGCGCAACCTTGCTGCACAGGGCATGAAGGTGACGGTGCTCCCGATTACCGCGACGTACGAACAGGTCATGGCGAAGAAGCCCGATGGCGTGTTCCTCTCGAACGGCCCTGCCGACCCGAACTCTCTCCCGCAAGTTTACAACATGGTCAAGAAGCTGCTCGGAACCGTGCCGCTGATGGGCATCTGCCTCGGTAACCAGCTACTCGGTCTCGCTCTCGGCGCGAAGGTTTCCAAGCTCAAGTTCGGCCACCACGGCTGCAATCACCCGGTAAAGAACCTCAAGACCGGCGCCGTGGAAATCACGAGCCAGAACCACAACTACGCTATCGACGAAGCGACACTCCCCGCCGATGTGGAAGTCTCGCACATCAACCTGAACGACAACACGGTCGAAGGCATCCGCCACAAAAAACTCCCGGCGTTCAGCGTGCAGTACCATCCGGAATCCGCTCCGGGCCCGAACGATTCGCTTTACCTGTTCAGCGAATTCAAGCAGATGATTCTCGACTTCAAGGGAGCAAAACAATGACGAAGGCTGCCGCAAAAAAACAGACCAAGTACATCTTCATTACCGGTGGCGTGGTCAGCTCTCTCGGTAAGGGTATCACCTCCGCTTCGCTCGCTCTCTTGTTGAAGAGCCGCGGCTACAAGGTGTTCATGCAGAAGCTCGACCCGTACCTGAACGTGGACCCGGGCACAATGAGCCCCTACCAGCACGGCGAAGTTTTTGTGACCGACGACGGCTACGAAACCGACCTTGACTTGGGCCACTACGAACGCTTTGCCGGCGTGCAGTGCTCCAAGGCATCAAGCTACACTTCGGGCCGTATCTACTCTTCCGTGCTTGCCAAGGAACGCGCAGGCAAGTACCTCGGAGGTACGGTGCAGGTCATCCCGCACATCACCAACGAAATCAAGGACGCCTTCCGCTCTGCAGCCGAAAGCGGCGCCGACATTGTGCTCTGCGAAATCGGCGGTGTCGCTGGCGACATCGAATCTCTCCCGTTCCTCGAAGCCGCAAGGCAGTTCCGCTTCGAAGTCGGCGTGGAAAACACCTGCTTTGTCCACCTAGTTTTGGTGCCTTACCTGAAGGCCGCAGGCGAACTCAAGACGAAGCCCTCGCAGCACTCGGTTGCCGAACTCCGCAACATCGGTATCTTCCCGGACATTCTCGTGTGCCGTACCGAAATGACGATTCCGCAGGATCACCTCGACAAGCTCGCCC
>CACXXH010000026.1 GCA_902771595.1 Fibrobacter succinogenes
TGGTCTCCGTGCCGATGACGACCACTGGAAGGAAATCCTCGACAACCACGACTGGATGGTCGATACCGACGAATTCCTCGAATGGCTGAAGAAGACCGGTTCTAACGCCATGTTCACCGTGAACTTTGGTTCCGGCACCGAACAGGAAGCCGCTGCTTGGGTGAAGCACACCAACATCGACAAGAAGGCCGGCATCAAGTACTGGGAAATCGGTAACGAAGTCTACGGTAACTGGCACCCGTACTACGAAAAGTATGGTAAGGACGGCGGTACCATCTATGGTAAGCGCGCCCGCAAGTTCATCGAGGCCATGAAGAAGGTTGACCCGACCATCAAGGTGGCGGTGCTCGGCGTTCTCGACGGTCAGTGGAATGACAACGTGCTCAAGGAAACCGGCGACATTGCCGACGGTATCATTGTGCACCACTACCCGCAGCACTTCGGTGAAGAAAACGACTTCGCCATGCTCAGCGCCCCGCAGGACCTCGTGCCTATCTACAGCCGCCTCCACAAGCTCGTGGACAAGTGGACCAAGCACTTCAACAAGGACAAGAAGTTCGAACTCTGGCTCACTGAATGGAACTCCGTGGACTTCAACCCGGGTCCGCAGACCATCGCTCTCGAAAACGGCCTGTTCGTTGCTGACTACCTCGCTATGCTCGCCACCGAAAACGTGGACAACGCACAGTACTGGGATATCCACAACGACATCACTCCGGAAGGCGGTGACTACGGTTACCTGACCCGTTCTGCAGAAGACTGCATGAACTGCCCGCGCCCGAGCTACTGGGCATTCCAGATGGCTTCTGACGCTCTCCGCGGCAAGCTCCTCAAGACCGTGATTACCGGTGACAAGGAATCGCTCATCACGACCTACTACACCGAGAACGGCAAGAAGAAGAGCCTGTTGGTGATCAACAAGAGCCCGTACAGCGACTACGAACTCAAGCTCGACATTCCGGGCTTCAAGGGCAAGGCCACTGTCCAGACGCTTGACAAGAGCTCCGAAAAGCTCAAGGAAGGCTGGGCGAACGATCCGTCCAAGAAGGCCAAGAAGGGTGTTGACGTGAGCAAGCCGATCAAGGTCGGCAAGCGCACCATCACGCTCATCACGATTGAGTAATCGTTAATGCGTCATCCCCGCGAAGGCGGGGATCTCGTTAAAACAATTGCCTCGCCGGAAATCCCGGCGGGGTTCTTTTTTTTGTATGTAATTCTTTTTTCTATTTTCGCGGCAAGGACTTGAGTGATTTATGCGTCAAAAGAAAGAATCCCAGTGGAGTAACCGCGATTTACTTGAAGTGAAATGTGTCGTCGACGAGCAGGTGGGCGAGTTCCATTGTCGTCTTTGTGGCGAAGACCACCCGTATCCATACGATAAAAATTCATTGATGTTCGGGAGCCCCATTATTGTTTGCCCGCATTGCAAGGGAGAACAGCTTATATACGGCCGGCTGGAGCCCGCCTTGGATAAACGGTTTATAGCTCGCTGCGATTGGAAATTCCGCGTGATTATTTTGCTTGTTTTGTTGGCTGTTATGGTGGTAAGTTATGTGTTCTTTTGGCGTTTTCCGTCATCCCAAGAGAAGTTTGCTTACGTCTTTGCGTGTGCGTTATCCTATTCTTGCATCGCTATTTATGGGCTTCTGGATGTGTTGCGGAACGAAAAGAAATACGGTTCCTTGAACATCCTGAAAAAGTCCCGGATGCGCTTGAAGAACGAGGATTATGTCCGGATGCTTTTAAAACTCGGCTACGATGTCCCGAAAAAATACAGGCCAAAACATTATACGACCCCGCCTTTGTTTAAGCCGAAGAAGTAATTTCTATCTTTTTTGCATGCAGAACGAACACATTGAAGATAAAATCAAGGGTAACCCGATTGCCCTTTTGCCGGTCGCCGTGTTCCTGGTACTTTATCTGGGGCTTGGCATTACGTTTGAATACGTTCTCCATATTTCTATGGGGTTCTACAACATTCCTATCGTGGCGGCGTTCTTGATTGCGATTTTTGTGGCGTGCATGCAGAACCGCAAGCTGAATTTCGACAAGAAGATGAACATCATGGCGGGGGCGCTGGGCGACCGCAATATTTTCTTGATGATTCTCATCTTCCTTTGCGCAGGCATTTTCGCGGGGATTTTGGGGCGCTCGAGTGCGTCGGCTGCGGCTTACTTGCTCCTGGACTTTATCCCGGCGCAGTTCGCGGTGGTGGTGCTGTTCGTGGTGGCGGCGTTCGTCTCTACGGCGATGGGAACTTCGGTCGGGACGATTGCTGTGGTTTCTCCGATTGCGGTAGAGGTGGCCCAGATGGCGGGCTTTGGCGTTCCGTTCTGCGTGGCGACGGTGATTGGCGGCGCTATGTTCGGCGACAATTTGAGTTTTATTTCGGATACGACGATTGCGGCGACTTCGACGCAGGGCTGCAAGATGAAGGACAAGTTCCATGTGAACTTTATTATTGCGCTACCGGCGGCACTTCTTGCGGTGGCGATTATCACGGCGATTTCGTTCGCGACGGAGGCTCGTGCGGTTGCCGAGAATTCTTACAGCTTGGTGCAACTGATTCCCTACGTTTTGGTGCTGGCGTTGGCTCTCACGGGGATTAACGTGTTCACTGTGCTTTTGGTGGGAATTGTCGCTGCTTCAATCATTATGGTTGCTTTCGGACCGCTCGATATGATTGGCTTGTTGCAGAATATCGGGAAAGGTATTTCGGGCATGTACGAGACGATTCTCGTGGCGGTGCTGGTGAGCGCCTTGTGCGGGCTTATCCGCATTCATGGCGGGTTTGCGGCTCTGCTCGACTTTATCCACAAGGTGTTCAAGGGGCATCGCAGCGGACAAGTGGGTGTCGGTCTTTTGGTGAGTGCTTTGGATATCGCAACGGCGAACAACACGGTGGCGATTGTGATGGCGGGCCCGATTGCAAAGCAGATGGGCGACGAATACCGCATCTCTCCCAAGAAGACGGCTTCGCTTTTGGATATTTTCAGTTGCGTGGTGCAGGGCATTTTGCCTTACGGCGCGCAGATGTTGGTTGCGCTTGCTGCAATTGCTTCGGTTTTGCCGGATGCTCGCGTGAGTGCGTTCGACTTGATCCCCTACATGTTCTATCCGTTCTTGTTGCTTATAAGCGTGCTCGTATTTATCGCGATTTCTCCGCGAAAGAACAAGAACCTGGAAGTTTAAACTGCTTATTGCATTTGGGGAAAGTTAGAAGGCAGATGTTTGCACATTCCTTTGTTTGTGAACCTATATTTGTAGTACTATGACTCGTTTGGTGCTTTTTATTCTATTGAGTGTGGTAACGGCTTTTGCTGGTAGCGTTATTGATTTGGAAAAGGACGTGGCTTTGTCCAGGGCAAATCAGAAATTCCGGCAATTGGCTGCGGAAGCCCTCGAAAAAGAACATCTTGAACAGCTCGTGCAGATAGAGCGTGCTGCTGCCGCCTTTGCGGACAGCGTGGGTTACGAGAAGCCCCTGTTTCAGGATAACGAGGTCATCCTGGTCCGGTTCCTGGAAAAGGATTATGCCTTCCTTGCCGATGTCGATTCCATGAGTAAATACGATTATGCGTACGATGCCTATGATCATTTTGCGGATGCGCTGAAGAATTATTTCAGGAAACAGCAGGCATTGGGCGGACTCGAAAAGGCTTTTGAACAGATAGAAAACGCGAGTGACCGCGCCTATGCGAGAATAGTGATTGCTCATTGCTTGAATGTTCAACGTTCGGAATTGAGCAAGATGATTGAAAAGAATGTCGACGATTTGACCAACGAAAAACAGCTGAGGAACCTTGTCCAGAAATATTGGCACAAGGAAGGCTATGATATGGAGAACTACCTGTGTGGTGCAATTGGCGCTTCGTATAACGTAATGATTGGCGACGTATCCGAGCGCCTTGACGATGCCTTTGGGGTAACTTCGGAAGTTGATTATGTGTTCAGAAACATCCTCTTTGGATTGCGTCTTGCGATAGAAATGAACGAATATACAGGAGAAGGGGGCTATGCGTATACTGGTGGCGGTTTGGGTTTTGATGTCGGAGCGACTACTTTCCATACGGATTGGCTGTTTTTGCGTTTTTATGGTGGAATAAGTCTAGAGGTAAGCGAACTGAAAAAGAGTGAAGATGATAGAGATGGTAAGGTGTATCCGTCGCTCGAGGCTGGAGCCATTATGGATACTTTTTTTTATAAGGATGCAAAAAAACGAATCGGAATTCGTGTCCGGAGTGGCTTCAAGACTATGGCGACTGGCGCCAGGGATATTTCTGCGGGTGTAAATTTCTATACGGCGTTGCAATTTGTTTTTCTTGATACGAAATACAAGAAATTCGAGTTCAAATATCCTGAAACGCTCTCGAAATCTACACCATAACGACAGTTCCTTTTTGAAGAACTCAGGTTTCGTTTTTTCCCGCGAACATAGGGGCGTTCGGAAAACTTTTTGTCCTGATTTTTCTAAATTTTCCGCGTTAAAACTCAAAAGGAACCGATATGGAAAACATTACCCAGATTTGGAAGAAAATTCAGTCCCCCGAATTCAACCCGGCTACCGATATGAACCTGGTTGAAACCGTGAAGCAGGTCGCACTGACCTCCCAGGAAAGCGCCAAGGTAAGCTTTGGTACGTCCGGCTGGCGCGGCGAAATCGGGTCCGAATTTACGCTCCGCAATCTGCAGGTGGTGGGTGCAGCCATCGTGCGCCTCTACAGGGAAGCGACTCCTGAACTCTTCGCCGCTCTTGGCGTGAAGGATTTTGCCGAACTCCAGAAGCGTGGCGTTGTCGTTGGCCATGATAACCGCTTGCTTGGTCATGAATTCTGCGAGGCTGTGGCCGACCAGTTTGCAAAGGCTGGCGTGAAGGTCTACTACGGTGGCGAAATGCCGACTCCGGAATTCTCCGCTGCAATCGAGATGCTCGGTGCCGCCTGCTCCATCAACATGACCCCGAGCCACAACCCGAGCCACTACAACGGCATCAAGTTCAACCCGGCCGATGGCGGTCCTGCCGGTCCGGAAATCACGAACGTCATCACCAAGCTCTCTAACGAGATGATGGCCACTTGGAAGTTTGAACCGGTGGGCAAGGTTGACTGGGAAATCATCGATTCCCTCAAGATTTATAAGGAATTCCTCGTGAAGCAGGGAACCATCAAGTTCGACCGCATCAAGGAATTCATCAAGAAGGGTCGCCTGACTCTCGTGTGCGATCACGTGCACGGCTCTACCCGCCGCCGCCCGGCCGCTCTTCTCGACAATCCGGAATGCCTCATCACGCTCCGCAACGAAGATGATTCTCTGTTCGGCGGCATCGCTCCGGAACCGTCCAGCAAGAACCTCGAGAAGGTCCGCAAGGTCCTCGACGAGAGCAAGAGCGAGTTCCGCCTGGGTGCGATTTTCGACCCGGATGGCGACCGCATCCGTTTCTACGACGGCACGCGCGAAATCGATATGAACCAGTTCGGTGCTATTGCTTTCCACTACATGGCTACCTGGCGCAAGGAACAGGGCTGCGTGGCTAAGTCCGTCGCAACCTCCAACTTTGTGAACATCATCGCCGAAAAGCTCGGTGTGCCGGTGATGGAAACTCCGGTGGGCTTCAAGAATTTCCGCCCGTGGCTCAGCCGTGGCGCAAAGCAGAAGGCTCTCGTGGCTTTCGAAGAATCCGATGGTATTTCGGGTCTCAACAACACGCTCGAAAAGGATGCCCAGTTCGGCCTCCTCATCGCTCTTGAAATCATGGCCGTCACCGGCAAGAACCTCGGTGAATACCTCGACGCCCTGTACGAGGAATACGGCCGCTTCTACCCGACTCGTTCGGGCTTCGAAGTGGACAAGTCTCTCGTGGGTGCTCCGCTTAAGGCCAAGGTCGATGCTATCGCTGATATTGCCAAGCCGGGTGCAAAGGTCATGGTCGGCAAGAACGAAAAGACCGTGAAGCAGCTTTTGACGCTCGATGGTGTGAAGGTCATCTTCGACGACGACTCTTGGATGCTCGTGCGTCCGTCGGGTACCGAACCGAAGGTGCGTATCTACACCGAATGCCGCGAACCGGACGAGAAGGACCCGATGTTCGAGGCTGCGAAGGCGCTGTTCTTCAAGAATTAATTTAGAGAGGGAGAGTTTATGAAGAAGATTCTAGCATTGCTTGTGCTAGCACTGGTCATGGCTGGCTATGCACAGGAAGGCAACATCAAGCCGAAGTTCCAGGCGTTCTCTGGTGCGCTTCTCAAGTTGAAGGAAGCCGATAAGGGATTCCACAAGTTCTCGCTGAAGGTCGATGTCGCGCCGTGGGCGTTTCAGGCGATTGGCGAGGTGCGTGTGCCCAATGGCGATACGGAAGCTTTGCGTGAAGCGCTTTTTGAGGGCGACCTCTATGCAGTGCTGGCCTACATTGATTACCCCGTCGAAGTGAAGGGCGAGGAATATCAGGTTGGACTCTTCGACATAATGCTCTTTTTTGATGACGAACCGACCACTGTCCGCAACGTGAAGTTCAAACTCCTGCCTCCGGCCGATGACGACTGGTCCAAGTCGGGTCTGCAAGACGCTCAGTCTTCGGGCTCGCTGCTGGGCAAGATTTGGAACGGCAAGTACGAACGCGAAATCACGAAGGCTTCTGCCGACCCGATGGACAAGGGCAAGCTGAATGCAATCAAGCGCAAGAAGGCTGCCGCCGCCGAGGAAGCCGCCGCCATGAGCGTTTCCGAACAGAAGAAGAAACGCATGAAGGATATGGCTGAGGAAGGCAAGTCGAAGAAGAAAAAGAAGAAGAAGGCTTCGAGAGATGAGGACGAGTGCGATGATCCGAGTCTCACCCCGAGGGAAAAGAAGCGCTGTCTCATGAAGAAGAAAGGCTAAATTTTTAACCAAAAACGAAAACCGCAATATTTGAGGTAATCTATGTCCGGTCACTCCAAATGGGCCACCACCAAACGCAAGAAAGCCAAGACTGACGTCGCTCGCGCCAAGGCTTGGAACAAACTTATCAAGGAAATTTCTATCGCTGCCAAGCTCGGTGGCGGAAACCCGGATGCGAACCCGCGTCTGCGTGCCGCCATTCTCAAGTCCAAGAGCCAGAGCTTGCCGACCAAGAACATCGAAAGCGCCATCGCCAAGGGAACTGGTGCGAACTCCGGTACCGAAATGACGGAACCGCTGTACGAAGGACGCGGTCCGGGCGGAATCGCCATCATGGTGCAGTGCATGACCGACAACAAGGTCCGCACCGTTGCCGAAATCCGCAACATCTTCAACAAGAACAACGGTTCCATGGGTGAATCTGGCTCCGTGTCTTGGGCCTTCACGTACAAGGGTGTTATCATTGTCGATGCCGAAAAGTACCCCGAAGAACAGGTCATGGACCTCGTGATCGAAGCCGGTGCCGATGACATGTCCACCGAAGACGGCGTGCATGAAATCTCCACGAGCCCCGAAGCCTTCGACGCCGTTTCCAAGGCCCTCGAAGCTGCGAACATCGAAATGATGAGCGCCGAAATCACCTACGTCGCCAACGACCCGGTCAAACTCGGCCACGACGACGCCGTGAAGCTCCTCAAGCTCATTGACAAGTTCGAAGACCACGACGACGTTCAGGACGTTTACCACAACGCCGAAATCGACGAAGCCGACATGGACGCTGAGTAGCGCCTTCGGCGCAGTATCTAGTTACTAGTTACTGGCGTGGAAGCCTATAAAACCGGTTGCCGCAAAGCAGCCGGTTTTTGTTTTTAGACATATTGTCAAAGACATTGTTTGACAAAACGAATCGGCAAACTATTTTTAAGGTAAATTATATTCAGTATCAGAAAGATGGAGAAAATTATGAATATCCGTAGAGTTTTGCGTCTATCCTGGCTTTCTGTCGCTGCCCTCTTCTGGGCGAGCTGCGGAGATGATTCGAATCCCCAGACTCCTGTCCCGGAACCGGAATCGTCGACGGATGCTGCCGGGACAAGTTCCAGTTCTGGCAATGAGACGGTGAGTTCCGCAAGGGAAGATTCCTCCAGTTCATCCGAGGCTGTTCCTGAATCGTCTGCGACCGTGGCGAGTTCTTCTAGTGTGGCGAGTTCATCTAGCGCTAGAAAATATATCCTGGCGAGCGATTCCTCTGTGACGTGTGAAAAAGAGAAGGCTACGTATTCTACATGCACAAAGCCCGAGAGTTACTCGTGTATGGAATTGCAGAAATTCCTGGAAAAAGATACGTCGGTAACTGCAAAGATTTTGGAAAAATGGGAAGAGCAGCTTGAATCCTGTGGTGCCATTTTAGAGCCTGTTACCGTTTATGGCGTTTTCTATGATCCTTGTTCCGGTGCGCCCACCTATACTAAAATTGAAATGAAATGCTCGAACGGCTTCTATTATTCCGACTATAAGACGGACGGGGACCTTGTTTATAAGACGGTCGAAGAATACAATCAGGCTCATGGCATAAGTTCTAGTTCTGTTGCTCAAAGTTCCAGTTCTGTGGCCGAGGATTTGAAGAAAAACTGCCCGCAAGATGATTTTGTGTTGTTCTCGGGTATTCTTGCGGACGTGCAGAAAAAACTGTACGAGGCGCTTATCAGTGAGGATGCGCTCACTATCCTCGGTATAAGTGATAGTATTTCTGATGCGGGCAAGGCGTATATAGATAGCCTCATCGATCGCGAGAACAAGACCTTGAAGGGACGATTGGCTCCGTATATTCTAGGCGATTTCGATTCTGAAGACGATTACGAATTGTCTTTCCATTCCGATTATTGGTTTACTGGGTATGTCGCCAAGACCAAGACATGCGACGACGGAACACCCGAAACGACGGAACGTTATACAAGACTGTTTTCGGATATTCTTGAGGAATGCGCTCAGCTCATCCGGAAAAACGCATTGGCTGCAAAATAATTGCCTGAGTTTCTTGGCGTTTGCAATTTAAACCCCTGCTCGGCAGGGGGGTTATCGTCCTAGCGTTTCGCGGTAGCTGTGGACGGCATCCTTGTAGGTGCTGACCGCTTTCGAAATGCGCTTGGCGATATCTTCTTGCCCAGCTTTGCTCATCATGTAGGCTTCGTCTTCGAGGTTGCTGATGAACCCGATTTCGAATAGCACCGCGGGCATTAGGGCGCCCACGAGCACCATGAACCCTGCACCGCCGACACCGCCTGCCTGGCGCTTGATCTTGCCGCCGTCGAGGGCCTTGAGCATCTCTTCGGTGAACATGTAGCTATTCTGCTTGTACTTTTCGAGGCGCGCTTCGAGCTTGAACCATTCGATGGGCGAGAGTTCTTCTTTCGCGTTCTTTTCGCCGTAGAGCGTGGCCACCTTGTTTTCGCGGCGGGCAATCGCCTTGTCTTCTTCGCTCTCGGGGGCGCGCAGCACGTAAACGTGGTAGCCCTTGATTTGCTTCTTGCGTTCCGGAGCCGCGTCGATGGCGTTGCAGTGCAGGCTTATGAAGAGGTCTCCGTCCCACTGGTTCGCGAGGTTTGCGCGTTGCCCGAGTTCGATGAACACGTCCTTGTCGCGGGTCATCTTCACGTTGAAGCCTTCTTTCTCGAGGGCCTTCTTCAGGAGTTTTCCGATAGAAAGCACGATGTCTTTTTCTTGCGCGTTTTTGCCGAGCGCTCCGGAGTCCTTGCCGCCGTGGCCCGGGTCAATCACGATGGTCTTCACTTCGCGCGTGCCTGCGGTCTCGTTCTTGGGCTTCGTGGCGACAACCGTCTTTTGGTCGTTTTTCGCTGCCGCGGGTTTTGCTGCATCGGACTTCTTCGCCGCGTCCTTCGCAGGTTCGGCCTTTGCTTGCGTATCTTTTTCGGGCGCTGCCTTAGCGCTATTTTGGGTCGGGAACAGTTTGTCGATGTCGTCTTCGGCAATCCACAGGTGTCCTTCGTCGAGGACCGGGCTTGCGGAAAGGTCGATGGTGCTGCCGTTAACCGAGGCGTAGGGGATGCCTACCGCGAATTTCGCGGTGTCCTTGCCTGCGACCATGATAAAGGATTTCTGTACGGGGAACCAGTGGAAGGATGCTCCGATTTTTTTCGAGAAGGCTTCGGCGTCGACGGCTGTCACGTCGGCAAAAGAGAACGCCCAGCCGACAACCAGCAACAAGGCCAGAACTAGCGGTGTGCCTTTGCGGCGCGATCCATTTCCAGCTTTGCTTCGCGGTTGATTATGTCCTGTCGCTTGTCGCGTTGATCCTTGCCTCTGCATATTCCGATTTCGAGTTTTGCACGTCGGTTCTTAAAGTATAGTTTTAGCGGGACGATGGTGCAACCCTTGAGTTCCTTAGCCTTGCGCATTTTCTGGATTTCGTGCGCGTGGGCGAGGAGCTTGCGCTTGCGGGCGGGGAAATGGTTGAACCGGTTTGCGAAGAGGTATTCGTCTATGCGGGCGCCGACGAGCCAGAGCTCGTCCTTCTTCTCGTCCACGTCGACCCAGGCTTCACCGATGGTGCATTTGCCGTCGCGGATGGACTTGACTTCGGAGCCGATGAGCATGATGCCGACCTCGAACGTCTCGTCGACGAAATAAAGGTGCGACGCCTTGCGGTTCATGATGACCGGCGTGCTCTGTTGCTCCTTCTTAGCCATGTGTTAAGCCTTCTTGCCCCAGCCGCTCTTCTTGCCGCCAGCGGTGGACTTCGATTCCCAGCCGACCTTTTTCTTGTGTACGTGCGGGACGGCTTCGTCGAGCGCCTGTACGAGTTCCTTGCAGCCGTCGCCGTTCATGGCCGACGTCACGATGACTTTTTCGCGGTGCGTCTTGAACTGCTTGATGGCGTCGTCGATGCCGAGGTCGGACTTGTTGAGCGCTATCAGGTAGGGCTTCTTGGCGAGTTTCGGGTGGAAGGCCTTGAGTTCGTCCTTGAGCACGGTGAACTGCTCGTAGGCGTTCTCCGCAAAGCCGTCGATGACGAACAGGAGCGTATGGGTGCGTTCGATGTGCTTGAGGAACTGGTGGCCGAGGCCCTTGCCTTCGCTGGCACCTTCCAGGAGACCGGGAATGTCGGCGACCACGAAACTGTGGCCGGTCGTCTGCACGATGCCGAGCACCGGTTCAAGCGTGGTGAAGGGATAGTCGCCGACCTTGGGGCGACCGCTCGAAATCTTGTTCACGAGGCTCGATTTGCCGGCGTTCGGGAACCCGACGAGGCCCACGTCTGCCATAAGTTTGAGTTCCAGGAAGAGTTCGCGGACTTCGCCTTTTTCGCCCGGCGTGCACTTGCGCGGGGCCTGAATTTTCGGGGTGGCGAAATGCTGGTTGCCCATGCCGCCCTTTCCGCCTCGTGCGGCAATCCATTTTTGCCCCACTTCGGTGAGGTCGGCCAGGATGCGACCTTCTTCGTCCTTGACGATTGTCCCGCGCGGAACATCCACGATAAGGTCGTCAGCGGAAGCTCCCGTGCAGCGCTTGGCGCCACCGGGTTGTCCGTTCTTGGCCTTGTAGAGGCGGGCGTTGCCCATGTCGAGGAGCGTGGAGAACTGCTCGTTCACCTGGAGGATGACGTGACCGCCACGGCCACCGTCACCGCCGTCCGGGCCTCCCAGAGGCACGAATTTTTCACGGTGAAAGCTAACGATGCCGTCACCGCCCTTGCCGGAGCGAACTTCGATGGATTTTTCGTCTAGGAACATAGGATAGTGACTGCGGGTTGTGGGCTAGACCAGGCTGATGGATTCATCAAGGCCCAGAGCGATATTCATGTTCTGGATGGCGGCGCCGCTTGCGCCCTTGCCCAGGTTGTCGATAATTGTTGTCACCTGCATCACGTTCTCGTTGCCGAAAACTTGGATGCGGGCGTTGTTCGTGTCGTTTTCGACCGTCGCGTCGAGCCTTCCGTTGAACAGCACGGGCGCGGCTTCAAACGGCATCACCTTCACGAAGCGGCTGCCTTCGTAGTGCTTCGCGAGAATTTCGGTAAGGCCTTCGGGGCCGACCTTCTTCGTGAGCATGTTCGCGAAGATGGCGACCGTGACCGCCATGCCCTTGTAGTAGGGGCCGAGCACCGGGTTGAAGAAGGGAACGTTATCGAGTTCGCAGTACTTCTTCATTTCGGGCAGGTGCTTGTGGGCGAGTGCCAGAGCGTAGGGCGCGGGAGCCATGATGGCTTTCGATTCGCCGGCCTTGTGCGCGAGATTCGCTTCGTCTTCGTATTCGGCGATGAGCTTCTTGCCGCCGCCGGAATAACCCGTGATGCTGTAGGCTGCGAGGTTGGCGCTCTTCGGGAGGATTCCCGAGGCAATCAGCGGGTGCACGCCCAGGATAAAGCCCGAGGCGTGGCAGCCGGGGTTCGCGATGCGCTTGCTCTTGGCGATGGCTTCGCGCTGGGCGGGGCAGAGTTCCGGCATCCCGTACGTCCAGTCGGGGTTCACGCGGTGCGCCGTGGAGGCGTCGATCACGCGGGTGTTCGGGTTTTCGCAGAGGGCGGCGCTCTCGACGGCTGCCGCATCGGGCAGGCACAGGAACGTCACGTCGGACTCGTTGATAAGCCTTTTGCGCTCGGCGGTATCCTTGCGGAGTTCGGGAGCGATACGCAACACTTCGATGTCGCTGCGCTTTGCGAGTCTTTCATAAATCTGCAGGCCGGTCGTTCCTGCTTCGCCGTCAACAAAAACTTTGAACATCTTTTAGTTGTTAGTTATTGGTTGTTGGTTTTTGGTTTATGAATCGCGGCTGCGCCGCCTATTTATAAACCAGTAACTATTGACTAGTGACTATGGGCTAAGAATTACTTTCCAGCGCCGCAGCACTTCTTGTACTTCTTGCCAGACCCGCACGGGCACGGGTCGTTGCGGCCGACTACCGGACCTTCGTGGCGGACGGTTTCCTGCTTTACTGCACGGCCGTCGTAGAAGAACCATGCGCCGCCCACCTTGTGGAACTCGCCGAGTTCGTGGTGGTTGCGGGTGATGTTGCCCTGCTTGAAGCGAGCGACGAATTCGACCCAGCCGATGTTCTTTTCTTCTTCGGTCTTGGTCTGCTTGATTTCGATGCCGAGCCATTCGGATTCGCGGCTCCATGCTTCTACGCTCGGTTCGTCAAAGTCGCTACGCTGCGTGGCTTCGAGGGAATCCTTGAGCCATGCGATTTCGTGCTTGGCGTATGCGGTGTAGCGAGAGCGCATCAGGGCTTCGGGGCTCTGAGCGAGAGCCGTACCCTTGATGATGGGTTCGCAGCATTCCGAGTATTCCTTTCCAGATCCACAGGGGCATAAATCTTTAGCCATAGTCCAATCCTTATTTGTTATGAGCAGCGGGCCTTGGGTGTTGAAGCTTTTGACACGACGCTCTTTTTATTTTTCAAAAAAATAGTTAATGTCTGAATGAAATTTCACTGTTGGTTTCGCCTACGGTGCATCGCACAAAGCGGAATTACAGGCACTTCTTCATGAGCCAGAATTCTTCCTTGCCTTCGCGGCCGGGGAGGCTGTTCACAGCCGGAACGCGTTCGACGATATCGAACACGCCGTCGAGGCGCGCCATGAGTTCGCCTTCGCTGGTGCAGTGCGGCGGGCCCTGGAGGGTCTTGCCGTTCATCAGCGGGAACATGAGGCAGATGAAAAGCCCGTCGTCCTTGAGCATCTTGTAGCAGACTTCGAAGAATTCGTCACGGCGTCCCGGGTGGATGGCGGAGAACGTACCGTAGTCGTACACGATGTCGAACAGCTGGCCGCCGCGCTTCGGGTCCTTGGGCGAGAGCGTGAACAGGTCGAGGTCGAGAGAATGCAGGTTCTTGTGCGCACGGCTCAGGTGGTCCAGTTCGTCAACTGCGGTTGCAGCAAAGTCAACGGCGAGGACTTCGTGCCCGCGCTTCGCCCATGCTTCGGCATCGTAGCCGAAACCTGCGCCGGGAACCAGAACGGAGCCCTCGGCAGGGCAGGAGGGATGCTTGAAGAATTCAAGCAGGGCCGGAGTCGCCTTCTTGAAATTCCAGTAATCCTTGCCGTTGGCATAGAGATTGTCCCAGAATTCCGGGAGGTTCTGCGTTAACATTATTTACCTTCCTTTTTGTACGCAAGCTGTCCGCAGGCGGCGAGGATGTCGCGCCCCCGCGGATTGCGGATCGTTATTTGAATTTCGGCTGCCCGCACCGCGGCGAGGAATTCCTCGACCTCTTCCGGTGTCGGAGCGTGGAGAGTCGGATCGTCCCCGTCGTTAAGCACGATAGCGTTCACCTTCACGCGGCGGGGGGCGCAAATGCGGATAAGTTCCTTTGCGGCCTTCGGTGTACAGGTGATTCCCTGGATGAGGACGAATTCGAAAGTTACATAGTTGTCGGTGCGGCGGATGTAGTCATCGACCGCCTCGAGCAGTTTCTCGATGGGCCAGACCCTGTTCACGGGCATCACGGACGAACGGTATTCGTTGTTCGTGCTGTTGAGGCTTACCGCGAGGCAGCAGGGTGTGTTCCTGTCTACGAGTTCCTTGATTTTCGGGACGACGCCCGAGGTGCTCACGGTCATGCGCTTTGCGCCCATGTTGAAAAGGCTCTGGTTATGGAGCGTGCAGCACACGCGGTGCACCTGTTCCAGGTTGTTGAGCGGTTCGCCCATCCCCATGAAGATGATGTTCGTGACCTGGGCAATCTTGCCGTCGGCATCGAGGATGCCGTTGTCCTTCAGGTACCAGTTCACGTGGAGGATTTCTTCGAGGATTTCGCCCGCTTCGAGGTTCCTGGTGAAGCCCATCTTCGCCGTACGGCAGAAGGCGCAGTTCTGGGCGCAGCCGATTTGCGTGGATACGCATACGGAAAAACGCCCGTTCGCGGGAATCATGACCGTTTCGATGTGGTGCCCGTCGTGGGTCTCGAAAAGCCATTTCACCGTGCCGTCGGTAGAGACGAGGTGCTGGTCTTCCTTGAGGGCGAGCATGCTGAACTGTGCGGCGAGTTTTTCGCGGAGTGCAGGCGGGACGTTCACCATCTCGTCAAAATTGCGCACCTGTTGGCAAAAAAGCCATTTCTGGATTTGGTCGGCGCGGTACTGCTTTTCGTTCACGTCCCTGAGCCAAGCTTTCAGCTCGTCTGTCGTTAGGGACTTTATGTTGCGCGGCCATTCCATAGCGGTGTAAAGATAGAAAAAAAACAGATTCTTGTTAAGGGCTAAAAACGCGTAAAACCCTTTAAAATAAAGGGTTTCCACGCTTTTTACAATTCGAAATGTACTTGTTTTTTATGAACGGGTTCTAGAACATCTTGCGCGTCTTTTTTGCGCCTTCAGAATGCTCTATGCTGCCCTTGTTGCTGAACAGAGTCGCGTCGTCGGCGGACTTGGTGCGCACCTTGTAATGGTCGCCGTCGCAGACTTCGTCGGGGTAGTTGTTCGTCGTGTAAAGGCAATAGGTCTTTTCGGTGCAGAACTCGCCTGCTAGTTTACCTGTAATGTTGCAGACGCCCTTGCCGATAACGCCCTGCGGCACGGGGAAGGATTTCTGCCTGAGGCCCTTGTGGATTTTGGTCATCACGGCGATCCACGGCGGGAGTGCGTAGTTGCCGCCCGTGTGGCCCACGCCCATGGAAACTGCCTGGTCGTATCCGACCCACACGCCCATGGTGTAGTGCTTGGTAAATCCGATGTACCAGGCGTCGGTATAATCGTTCGTGGTACCGGTCTTGCCGCCGCTCGGGTGGTTGAACCCGCTCGCCGTCACCTTGTAACCCGTACCGCGGAGGTTCACGTCCTTCAGGATGTCCACCATCAGGTAGGCTGAAGGCGGCTTCATCACGACGCTTTCTATCTTGGAATTCTTTTCGATGACTTCACCGTTCTTGTCCTCGATGGATTCGATCATGTAGGGCTCGATTCTCGTGCCGAGGTTCGGGAACACCGTGTAGGCGGAAGTCATTTCGAGGAGGGTCGCGCCAACAGAACCGAGGGCGAGGCTCGGGACCGCGACGAGCGGTGCCTTGCGGATGCCGAATGCGCGGGCGTAGTTCACCACGGCGCTAAGCCCGTACTTCGATGCGGTGAGGACCGCCGGAATGTTCTTGGAGCGGTAGAGCGCCTTGCGGAGCGTCATCATGCCTTCGAAGTTCTTCTCGGAGTTGTGCGGGCGCCACATGCCGTTGGCTGCCGTCTCGTCGGTCATCGTGATGGGGGCGTCGTTCACGGAGTCGCAGGGGGAGGCTCCATTGTCCATGGCTACGGAGTAGACGATGGGCTTGAAGGAGGAACCCGGCTGTTCGTTGAAATCGTTTCCGCCCACCATCGCACGGATGGCGCCGGTTTCGTTCTCGATGACGACCATCGCTATCTGGGCGTCGTGGTAGCGCACTTCGGGCGGATAGCGCCATTTCTTGGGGTTCGGGCCGTTGTCGCTGGCCAGGTAGTCCTTCTTGAACAGGGCGTAGACGCTGTCGAAGTGGGCGTAGACGGAATCCTTGTCCATCTCGTATTTCTCGGCGAGCTTCAGGTTCTTGATGGCCTTCTTCTTGAATTCCGTGCGGTATTTGGCGACCGTCACCTTGGCCACGCTGTCGGCGACGTTCTGGATATCGGGGTCGATGGTGCTGTAGATAGAAACGCCGTCGGCATAGAGCGAGTTTTGGCCGTACTTCTTTTCCATGTACTTGCGGATTTCTTCGAAGTAGTACAGGCCGTTGCCCGTTTCGGGTTCCTTTTCGGCGAGGACAATCGGGGTGGCGACGTACTTGCGGTAGTCTTCCTTGCTGATATAGCCTGCGTCATACATGGCGTAGAGCACCGTGTTGCGGCGTTCGAGCGAGGCCTTCGGGTGCCTGTCGGGGCGGTAGGATTCGGGCGCCTTGAGCATGCCGGCGAGGACGGCGTATTCCGGAATGGTGAGGCTGTCGAGCGGGCGGCCGAAGTAGTACTTGCCTGCAGCCTGGAAACCGTAGTTGCCGCCGCCCAGGTACACCTCGTTCATGTAGAACTCGAGAATCTCTTGCTTGGTGTAGGTCTGCTCGATGCGGATGGCGGTCATCGCTTCCTTAATCTTACGGGACATAGATCGTTCCGGCGTAAGGAACAGGAGCTTGGTCAACTGCTGGGTAAGGGTAGATGCACCGCGGATCTGCGTGCCTCTCAGCTTGCTTTGGATGACTGCGGGCGGAATAGCCCAAACGTTCATGCCCCAGTGCTTGTAGAAGGCGCGGTCTTCGGTTGCCATCACGGCGTTAATCGCGTTTTCGGGGATGGAATCGAACGGGGTCCATTCGCGGCGTTCCACGAAGTATTCGTGCGCAATCTTCCCGTTCATGTCGTAGATGTTGGTCACCAGCTTCGGGTTAATCTGCTCGAGCTGCGCGAGGGACGGGAGTTCGGAAGAGAAATGGTGGTAGGTGATGATGACGCCAATGATTCCGAAGAATACGGGCGCGCACAGGATGGCGAGGCAAATCAGGAACTTCCTGTCCGTAAAGAGATTCTTTAGGTAGGAACCTGCCAAATTGAGAAAAGTCTTTATTTTTTGCATCGTAGACACTTCGCAAGAAGAAATTATTCAACAAATTTAGAAAAATCCCTTGACAATTCAACCGATGTTGCTATATTTGGGGTCGTTCAAGCGGATGTAGCCCAACTGGATAGAGCGTTTGGCTACGAACCAAAAGGCTCCAGGTTCGAGTCCTGGCACCCGCAGAAAAAAAGAACCCTCTCGGTAAGAGAGGGCTCTTTTTTTGTATATCTCGGGTCCGAATTGCGCGGCGAGGGGCCTTGACCCGTAAAAAATATATCTTTATCGCATGAACCCATCCATCGACTTTATCGGCGATATCCATGGCCACTGCTCCGAACTGCGGCTTCTTTTGAAGAAGCTGGGGTACGAAGAAACGCAGGGCGCCTTCCGCTATCCGGGCGGAGAGCGTACCGTCGTGTTCCTGGGCGACTACATCGATCGAGGGAACGAGGCCCGCGATACGGTGAACCTGGTGCGTGCCATGCGCGATGCGGGTTCTGCCGTTGCCTTGATGGGTAACCACGAGTTCAATGCGCTCTGCTTCTGGCAGTTGAACGGCGCGGGCGGATCGCACGTGATTCACAGCATCCGCGGGGGCTACCTGCGCGAACATAGCTTCAACAAGGTGGCGATTCATGCGAAGACCGTCGAAAGTTACAAGGGCCGTAAGGCGGAATTCGAGGAAATGCTCGATTTTTTCAAGACGCTCCCGTTCTATATAGAAGCGGAGACGTTCCGGGCGCAGCATGCCTGCTTTGACGCGGGTGCCGCCGCGAAACTGGCGGGCGAGAACGTGCGCTGCTTTGCCGACGGGAACTATGACGAGCTGCTAGCCCGCGCGAACGACCAGTTCCACGAGTATAGCGACTCGCTTTTCGACCCGATAAACCTCTTCTTGAAGGGGCCCGAGATGGACCTGCCCGAGGGAATCACATTCCGCGATGGGGAAGGCGTGCTTCGCAAGCGTGCGCGGGTAAAATGGTGGATTGACCCGAAGGGAACGACGATGCGGGAACTCTCCTTCCAGCCGGGAGTGGAACTGCCTGCCTGCGATGTGCCAGCGGAAGTTCTCGGGCGTAGCTTCTATGGTGAAAAAGAGCGTCCCGTATTTTTCGGGCACTACTGGCTTACGGGGCTCCCGATGCTCATTCGCGATAATGTGTGCTGCGTTGACTTTAGCGTGGCGGGCTACCGCGGCGATGGCCGGCTTGTGGCGTACCGCTTCGATGGTGAGCAGAAACTCGACGAAAGCAAGTTTGTGTGGGTGGAGGCAATCTAGACGAAAGAGATGCTCCCTGTTCTGATAAAAAAGCTGTCGTCATTGAAATTTACCGCGGCGTTGCTGGTCGCGTTCCTGATTCTTACGTTTTGGGGCGTGCTTGCGCAGGCGAATGCGGAAGAGGCGGGGTTGTCGGCGTCGGTTGCTGTGGACCGCTTCTTTGACAGTTTCTTCGTGTGGGCCATGGGCGTGGTTCCGCTCCCTGCGTTCAAGAGCGTCGCGATTGCTGCGTGCGTAAACCTTGTCGCCTCCATGGTGTACCGCTTGCCCCGCGGGTGGAAGAATGCGGGTCTCTGGCTTATGCATGTGGCATTGCTCGTGCTGCTCGCAGGTGGCTTTGTCGGGAATGAAATCAAGCGGGAGTACAACGGGTTCGAGGTGATTACCTTGAATTCGGCCGAACTCCCTGATTCCAGTGCGACCGCGCAGAAGGTGAAGTTCTATGCGGCAGACGATAGCCTGGGCGCAGAACCCGTGAATCTGGACGAGTCCGTGCTGCACACGGGCTGGCCTTACTACGCGCATTTCCGGGGTGACCTGCCTATGTCAAAGAACAAGGTCATCTCGATGTACAAGGTGTATTATGACCCGTTCCACTTTGTGCCGTATGCGTTTATGGTGCTTTTCTTGCTGGGGGCAGTGTTCCATTACGTGGTGAAGGTGCGCGGTGCGCGTAAGGGAACTGTTAAAGCGCCGGCTTCTTGCATGGGCGCAAAAATCGTGCCGCTGTTGGTGCTTGTAATGCTTGCGGTGCCGATGAATGCACGTGCGGATGAGATCCCGAGTGATGCCTTGGTAACGTTCTCGGTGAGGCGCGACGCCTCGGTGATTGTCTGGGAAGGCCTGAAGACGGATTCCCCCGTGCTGGTAGATTCTGCTATTCGCCCGTTCGATTCTTTTGCCCGCGGGTTCCTGGACGACCTGAGCGGCCGCGTGACATTTAAGTGCGGGGAGGCTCCATACTGCAAAAGGCAGGATTTGCGAAAACTTTCCGCCGGGGATGTCGTGCGTCTGATTTTGAACAATCCCGAAGAGGCGAAAAACCTTGCTCTGTTCAAGGTCTTGCGCAGCGATGTGCTGGAAGCATTGCGTTTGCCGGCTGATTCTCGCTATGTAAGTTATGCGGAGTTGGCGCCATCGCGGAATTTGCTGGAACTTTATGCGAGCCGGGATGACAACCATCCGGCAACTCTCGAAATGCGGCGACTCTATTCGAATGTATTGGAATACGAGGCGGTTGCGGCACGGACGGCGTTCTCGCCGGTCGGTGACGCAAAGGCAAGCGTGGAGCCGGCGCGGATTTCGATGGAGCTGCTTTACCACCACCTAAATCTGGCGCTATGGGCGTTCGTTGCGGCATTTATCGCCTGCCTGCTTGCTTTGCTGAACTTGATTTTCAAGTCGCGGAAAATGGATGTGGCTGCGAATGTGGCCTGCATCGCGACGGCGGGAATACTCGCGGTTCTGTTTGCCTTGCGCATATACGTTGCCGCCCGCATTCCGCTTTCTAGTTTGTACGAAATTGTATTGCTTGTGGCAATGCTCCTAATGGCATTTGAATCGGGTGCGTTTATTTTCTGCAAGCGCCGCACGTTCTCGCTCATGATTCCCGTGACGTTCATGGCGGCAATTCTCCTGTTCTTTGCGAAGTTCGTGCTGGAGCCGGGCGATACTTTCCGGCCGATTCCTGCCGTGTTGAATTCCTCAGTATTCCTTACGGTTCACGTGTTTACGATTGCGCTCGGGTTCGCGGGCATGATCCTTTCGGGCGTCATTGCCCATGTGGCGCTGTTCCGCGAGGCGGTTGCCGGTAAAACCTGCGGGCTGCTTGCGGGCAATTCGCATGATGCCTTGGCGCGGGAACGGGACGGTGCGGGCACTCCGCTGGATTCCCTCCTGTACGGCACGCTCGTATTCGGCGCTGTCTTTACCATAATAGGCACGCTCCTGGGCGGCGTGTGGGCGGATTTCGCATGGGGGCGTTTCTGGGGGTTCGACCCGAAGGAATGCGGCGCGTTGTTCGTAATCCTGTGGGCGATGCTCGCGCTTCATCTGCGCGCGGGCCGTCTCGTGTCACGGCGCGGGTTTACGTTGTTCAATAGCTTCAATGTGGTGGTGACTTTCCTCTGCTGGTTCGGCGTGAATTTGCTCGGGGTAGGGCTGCACAGTTACGGGTTCCAGAGCGGCACGGCCTTGTGGCTCGGTATTTTTGTGCTCGTCGATGTGCTTTTCATCGTGCTTATTGGGCGCTTTGTCAAGAGAAGCGCTGTGTAATACACGCATATCCGCGCTATTTTATATATTCATGAAAAAAGGAGGCATGGAATATGCAATTAGTGACGACCGATTTTATTACGGGCAAGGAAATTCAGACCATCCAGATGGTCAAGGGCAGCGTCGTGTTCAGCAAGAACGTGGTGCGCGATGTATTTGCCGGCCTCAAGACGCTTGTTGGCGGCGAGATTGCTGGCTATACCGAAATGCTGAATGACGCCCGCAATATTGCGACGAAGCGTATGGTGAACGAAGCTTCCCATCTCGGCGCCGATGCCATTGTGAATGTCCGCTTTATGACATCTTCCGTGATGGCGGGGGCATCCGAGATTATCGTTTACGGCACTGCCGTGAAGTTTAAGTAGATTCATGTTTGCTTCAAGGGACTATTTGCACGCTCGCTTATAGCGACCGTTCGCGCTAGATGCTATAAAACAAGTATAGGGCTGGCGCTCACTTTTGCAACCGCGCCTCGTTGATTCGGGGCGCTTTTTTTTCGGAATTCAGATTGCTTTTTTATTTGCTCTTCTTCGCGCGGACAGCGAGTCTTACGCCGTCGGCGGCGCTTGTGACGATTCCGCCGGAATAGCCGGCGCCTTCACCGAGCACGAAAAGCCCCTGCGTGTTGACACTTTCAAGCGTGTCGTTATTGCGCGTGATGCGTACCGGCGAACTCGTGCGCGTTTCGGGGGCCACAATGAGGCCCTGTTCTATAAATCCCGGAATCTTGCGGTCAAAATTCTGGAAACCTTCGGCAAGCGAGTTGCAAATTTTCTTGTCAAGCCAGTCCCACATGTTGCAGGCGGCAAGCCCGCAGGGGTACGTGGATTTGGGCAGGCTCTTGTCGGCGCGGTGGGCGAGGAAAGCCTTGATGGTCTGTGCGGGCGCGGCATAGCCTTTCCCGCCGACCTCGAAGGCATTGCGTTCTGTTTTACGCTGGAAATCGAGCCCGCCGAAGGTTGTTTCGCTTGCTTCTACGGGCACGACAATCGCCCCGTTTGCGGTATGCCCGTTGCGGCGGCTGTAGCTCATGCCGTTGGTGGCAAGCGTCCCCGGTTCGGAGGCGCAGGGAACAAGAACTCCGCCCGGGCACATGCAGAAACTGTAGGCGCTGCTCGTCTTGTTTAGCGTCGGGGTCGCGAGGAAGTATTCTGCGGCTCCCGTGAGGCGTGTGTCTACGCCTTTCCCGAGTTGCCGGAGGTTGATAAGCGTTTGCGGGTGTTCTACGCGCACGCCCATCGCGAACGCCTTGCTTTCGAGCGTTACCCCGCGGGCTGCCAGGAGTTCGTATATCCCGCGTGCGGAATGTCCCGTGGCAAGAACCAGCGCTTCGCACGGCTGCCAGCGGGTGGCGCTGTTTAATTCATTTATTTTTATTGCGCAAACCTTTCCATCCTTTATCTCCACGTCTTCCAGCGCGGTATCGAAGTGGATTTTCCCGCCGAGGCGCGCAATTTCCGCGCGGATTTTTCTCAGCATCAGCACGAGCCTGTCGGTCCCGATATGCGGTTTTGCGAATGTCACGACGCTTTCGTCGACCCCGAATTCCACCATGTCGCGCAGGACTGTCTCGGAGTAAATATTGCGGCTGCGGGTATTGAGCTTGCCGTCACTGAATGCGCCGGCCCCGCCTTCGCCGAACAGTACGTTGGAATGCTCGTTGAAGATCCTGTCGGCGAAGAACCTGCGGATGTCGCGGAACCGCTCTTCTACGGGTTTGCCCTGCTCGTACAAATCTACGGAAAATCCGCGACGCAGCAGGTGGAGGGCTGTCCACAGCCCTGCGGGGCCCGCCCCGATGATGTCCACGTGCGGTGCCATTGCGACGCTCCCTGCCAGCGGATCGCTTTCCAGGGATTCGCGTTCCCGCTTGGCCTCGATTAGCCCGCGGGCCGCATTGCCCGAAGCGCGAAGCGGACGTTCCACGTCGAAGATGACGTTGTAGCTCCAGTGCGGCGCTCCCTTGCGGCGGCTGTCCAGCGCGAACCGCTCCACCTCGAGATTGAAAATTTTTTCGGGATGTAACCTGAGTTCGCGGGCGAGCGCCCCGCGAATTTCGCCCTTCTTTTCGAGAGCGACCGGCAGTTCTCTGTAGCGGTACGTGAACATCGAAAACAAAAATAAAAAAAGCGAGCTTCTCGGCCCGCCTTTAAAATATCATTGCTTGCTAAAACACGCAGTGAGCAGCAAAGCTCCAGTTCTTAAACTGGGACGGTTGCGCGTCAGAATACATAATGTGCGTTCACACCCATGTAGATGTCGCTGTACTGGTAGCTCTTGTTGTCGGGCCTGAGATAGATGGCCGTTCCCGCGAACCATTCCGTGTAGAACTTCTTGTTGTGGTTTACGCGCAGGTTCGCGTTGCCGAGAATGTCCATTTCGGTTTCCTTGAAGTCCTTGCCCTCTTCGTTCCAGTCCGTGTTCATGTAGCGGAACGAAGAAGAGATGTCCAGCACCAGGAAACGGTTCATGAACGGAACTTCGATTTCTTCTTCGACAGTGTATTCGATTTCGCTCATGTCGTCGCGGTTGTAGCTCTTGTAGCGGGGCGTGAAGGCGAAACGGTTCTGTAGTATCGGGAATATCGTGGTCACGGAAATGGGATATGCCTGCTCAAAGTAGTTGGCTCCGCTGAAGTAGTATCCAAGCTTGCCCCAGGTGGAGTTTGCGAGATCCATGTTCTTGATCAGTTCGTCTTTGTGGAATACGGAAGCGTCGGTGCGCATGGCGAATACGCCATTGGCCTTGATTACGGATTTCTTTGTTGCACGGAACGTTGCGCCGACATTCCAGATGTTCTTGAAAATTTTTTCCTGGAAGCACGAGGCGAGATAAGGTGCTTCTATGAGATCCATGTATTCTTCCCATCTTTCGGTGTCGACATAGGCGGAATCGCCTTTGTTCACGAGCAATGTCGAATCGCGTTCTTTGCGGGCGCTGAACCAGCCGTCCTTGTAAATGCCGTCTTCCAGGTTGTTGCTGCCGTGCAACTGGAACGGACGGTGCTGAGTCATGTATTCAAAGTTGTACGAGAAGCTCGCGCTTAGGTTCTTGTTTATCTTGAAGATGTTGTCGATTCTCGCTTTCTGGATGTATTTTGTGCGGTCGTTGTCGAGTTCGTGTTCTTCCAGCCAAGAATCGCTTGCGCCGCCGAACAGCCCCCATTCCGAACCTTCGCTCAGGCCGAAGATGTTCGTCTTGTCTTCATGAGCCGCTTTTTCCACGTTCACCTGGTAGCCTAATCCGAGGTTCCAGAATCCGAGAATATCGTGCTGGTCTACGCGCACCCCGAATTCGCGCGTGTCCGAAAGCTGGTCTGGTGAACCTGCGCTGTAAAAGTCTTCGCCCACGTACTTGATATGGGTGTTGATGCTTGTCTTGTTGGTGCTCCAGTTGAGCGACGCGCCGATGGCGAAATTCTGGCTGCCCCAGTTGAGGCCCATGACGCGTCCCTCGTCGCGGTCGTCCTGTTCTTGCTTCTGTACGGATTTAGCTTCGCTGATGAGCGTGCGCAGGGATTCGCGCATTTCGCTCCTGCTGAGCGTCGTGTTTTCGCCGAAGATGGAATAGAGTTCCGCGTCGGAGAGGCTGTTGATTCTGGACTGGTTCTGCATCAGCTGGCGCAACAAGTTGAACGATGAGGGATTGAGTCCCGCTTCATAGAACACCTGGTTGATTGCCCTCTGGCGGATGGCGTCCGTGGTGTCGGCTCGGCCTACGGCAATCTGCCCGTTGAGTTCGATGTTTCCCGGGAAGAACAGCCAGTTTCCGTCGGCATAGAACGTGACGGATTCCTGCATCGGGTCATTTGTCGTCCATGTGCTGCTGGCACCATCGCGCAGGATGGGGTCTTCGAGTTCGTCGTTCGCGTAGATTACGCCGGCCTTTATGTCGAAGCGGCGCAGCGGGGCCCACTTGATGAATCCGCCATAGGCGATGCGCTGGGCCTGCAATTCTCCGTCTTCAATATAATCGTTGTAAATGTAGGGGTGGCGTGCGCCTTCCACGAGGCTGCGCTTTGCTTCGCCGAAGAATCCGTTGAGCTCGAATAGGGGCTGGTTCGCATTGTTCCTAAGGAGTGAGACCGTGTAATCCGCACCGAAGATCGGGATGCCGGCCATGTATGTTTCGCCGCCCGCCTGCATGAAGTCGCCGAGGGTTGCCTTGTTGAAACCGTCCATGTAGCTCAGGGTTACGGGGTTCGGGGCGAAATGGTTCCATGCGTCGATGCTGAGGTCGGTGTTGAACTCGATGGTCTTTCCGTCGGTTGACTGCATCATCAGGAATACGCTGGCGGCACCGGCGAGTCCTGGAACCTGGAAGGTATTCTTGTACTTTTCACCCGTGAGGATGGTGTCGTTATCGACAATGTCGAGGCTGTCGTTTTCGTTCTTGGTCGTATTCACGATGTGGTACGAGAGGCCTACCATCGCGTTGCCGATGATTTTCCAGCGCGTTTTCGAGGAATCGTTCTTTGAAGGTTCATCCAGGCGTTTTTCGGAGACGGATACGATCCTGTCTGAAGCCTTGAATGGACGGGCCTGTATTCCAGGAATCTCGGGTGCCGGGGGCAACACCGTCATTGTCGCTTCAGCTTCGCTGCTGATGTTTTTCTTGTTCCCCTTGGCCGATTCGATGATTTCGGGTGCGAGAATTTCTGCCGAAGCGACGCCGACGTCGTTCTTGGCGATTTTGGTCTTGCTCAGGGTGACAAGCGTATTGCCCATGTTGAGCACGCCGGTCTCGTTGTTGCTTATGCGGCTGGAGAGGATTTTTGTTTCTGCAAGTTCGGAATTGACGATGGCCACCTTGTTCTTTTCGAAGGCGTTGCGGTCTATCTTTACGTTGGCGTAGTTTGAAACGAGGAAGCCGACCTGGTTTCCGCCGAAATAGCAGTCGTTGGCCGTGACGCTAGCGTTGCGTGCGTATATGCCGTGAATACCATTTTCGATGCTGACCTTTTGCAGGTCTGCCGAGCCGTTTTCGACCGCTATGTTTGCGGCCGCTCCGCTGATATGGGTGTTGCGGATTTCCGCTCTCTCTTCACCCGTAATGGAGATTCCCTTCCAGTCCCCGGCTTTGGAATCTTCGCTTGCGGGAAGGAACCTGACGGGCGACATCCTGGAGCCGGCGATGACGAGCTGGCCGTTGTCCACCTGGAGGCCGGTTCCCGGCTTGAAGTAGAGATCAACGCCGGGTTCGATGAGGAGGCTCGTGTTTGGGGCGACGACGAGGTCGCCGGTAACGAGGTAGGGCGAATCGTCCTGCTTGAGGAAGCCGTGGACTTCGCCTTTAATTTCGGTACTTATGGAAGGTGCTGACGTGGAAGCCGTATCGGCAATTGCCGTCGAATCGATCGGGGCTTCGGTCTGCGCAAAAATTATGGCGGACGCGATGGCGATGGTCGAAAGGAGGGGCTTGCAGGGAAGGTGCATTAGTTGACCTCGTAAGTCTTGACGGCGGTTGTTTTCCGGCCATTCTTCATTTCAACGAGAATCGTCACTTTGGATACCTTTGCGTACGGAAGTTCCACCGGGATGCTGTAGTCCAGTTCTGTAATCTGGTCGTTGCGGAGATCGAGGAGTGTCGAATTATCCATTGAAACGCGGATGTGTGCGATGTGGATGGGATTCTGCTGTACGACATTTGAAATCCTGAAGCGCAAGGTCTTGTAGACGACTGCTTTGTCCTCTTTCGGGGGAGGCGGAGGCGGACGCAGGAGTTCGTAGTTGCCGCCCGATAAGGTGATGGCCGGCTTGTTCTTGGGGTAGCAACCGAAGGTTTGCTTTGTGGTGCTGCTGTTGTCCGCCTGGTCCTTGACCATGAGGGTGTAGTTGTGGATTCCCGGGTTGAGTTTCACCTTGAAGGTGGCGTCTTGCGTGAACGAACGTTCCTTTGAGGCCACTTCGTCGACTTTGGTAGAAAGGAATACCAGGTCGTCGTTTGCGCCCTGGAGCGAGAACAGCGCCTCGCACTTGAGGGAGTCGGAATGGATGAGGGATACTACCGGCGGAAGCTGGTTCACCTGCGGGCAGTTCTTCTTGATGTTCAGCGCGAGCTTCTTGGTGTATTTCTTTTTCTTGCCGGTGTATTCCACGACGGCTTCTTTCGCGTTCCAGTTGTGGAGGGCGTCGCTGATGGAAACGGTGTGCTCGAATTCCCCGTTCACGCTCAGGGGCACGAGGTTCTTCGACTTGTATTCCCCGATTTTTACGAAGAGGGAACCTTCGGTGTCGGTCGGGTCAAATCTTCCTTCGATGGTCACGGCTCCCGGTTCGCAGACCGTGGTGGGCGAGGGGGTCGTAATTTCGAGAGAATCCGTGGGTGTCAAATTCTGTGCCTGGTAGTACGTGGTAATCAGGCCGCAGTCTGCCGAAATTTGCTTCTTGCAGGTCTGGGAGGCCTTGCTGTTCTTTTTCGTGTTCTGGCATTTGGTTTCGATTTCGACGCTACAGGTGGCGGGGAATTTCTTTTCGCCGCTGATGCCCGCGTCCCAATCCGCGGTGTATTCGAAACGCCTTGCGTCCTGGAAGGTCTTGCTGTCCAGGGTGAGGCTGACGCCTTTGCTGCAGGAACCCGTGATGGTCAGGTAGTTTGCCGTGATGGTGTCCTTGACGGAATCGAAGTGGCATTTGAACTTGTCCTTGATCTTCTCGAATTCAGCCTGTATTTCGCTGTCGGCCTGCTGGGCTTCCTTTATGATCTGGTCGTCGGATTTGTTCGGGTCGTCGATGAGCTGTTCGAGGAGTTCCTGGAAATGGTTGCTGCCCGAGGATTTCGCGTTAATGGTATGGCATTTCTTCGCATCGGGCCTGATGTACACGGTCTGGCCGCCGTTCACTTCGCATTCCAGACCCTGGGGCGTCTGGAGCAGGGCGTTGCCGTTTGCGAGCGCCATGAAGGTGGCCTTCGGAGTCTGGCCGAATATGCCGCTTGTACCGCGAATGGCTGCTATTGCCGTAGTTGTCCTGAACTTGAAACTTCCTCCAGAACGTTGCTTCTGGGCGTTGAATCTGACCTTTCCGGTCTTCACGTCGGTGAAAACGGTCTGTGCCTCGTTCTCGATCTGGAGGGTCGTGAACTCGACGAGGGAAATCTCCTGGACGGTGATGGTACTTCCGTCAGAAAGCACCAACGCGACGCTGGATTCGATGCCGGTGTGGATCTGGTCTCTTTCGTTGACTCGGGTGCCCATGTAGATTTCGTTCCATTCGCCAATATTGGTCTTTTTTTGGAATTTGGCGTCACCGAGTCTGTCTATGACCCTGGCCGAGGTGCTTTTGGCGGCCATGGCGCACGTTCCGGTCGCCATGAGCAGGGCCATTATTGCCTTGATTTTCCCAGAAAATGACATAAATCCTCGTTTGCGAGTTGTAAACACATTGCAAATATATTCTTTTTTGGTGAAAACCTTGCAATAATTGTATCTTTGGAATAAGAAAATTGTGTTATTTAAAAGAGGTCTAAAATGAGCATGGAAACAGAAGAACCTACCGTTGAGATGACCGACCCGGAAACGGGCGAACAGGTTATCAAGGAACTGGACAAGGCCGTCCTCACCAAGGGTGCATGGCAGACCATGATGTTCCTTTGCCAGGAGAAGAACGCCAAGACGGGTGAATTCGGGGAACCGAAGGTCTACCTGCGCCGTTACCAGAAGGCCGGCGGTGCGTTCAAGGCACGCAGCAAGTTCAATATCAGTGGCAAGGCCCAGGCCGAGGCCATGATAGAAACCCTAAAGAAGTGGTATAATATTTAATGGCAGACCCTGCTAGTAGTAAAAAGAAGAAATACAAGATTGATTTCCTGTGCGAGGGAGATATCGAGGCTTTCCCGTGGAAGGCCAAGTTTGAATCTATGGCGCGTAAGCTCCTCGCCGAAGAAGGGAAAGAGAAAAACGTAAACATCGTCCTCTGCACCGACAGCTTCGTGCGCGAGATGAACCGCGATTACCGCGGACTCGACAAGGTGACGGACGTGCTTTCTTATGAATGGCATGAGGAGGACTTCTTGGGCGAAATCTATATCGCCCGTGACCAGGTGAAACGCCAGGCTCCCGAATACGGCAATACGTTCTATGCCGAACTGAAGCGCGTGATTGTCCACGGGCTTCTGCACCTGTCGGGCTACGACCACATCAAGGCCTCCGACCGCAAGGTCATGCGCAAGCGTGAATGCGAATTCCTCGGGCTCGACCTGTACAAGGAGCGTGCGTGATGGAGAATCCTGAAATTCTCGCGATCGTATTCCTGTGCATTTTCATCCTGACATCGGCCACGTTCTCGGCGACCAAGTGCGCGTTCAGCCTGATTTTCGCGAAGCGTGACCCGAAGGAGCGCAACGAGCGCGAAGAGAAGATTGCGGGCCTCGTGAAATGGAACGGGTTCAATGAATGCGTCTCCATAGGGCGCATCTTCGGCAACGTGAGCGCCGGCGTGCTCGGTTTTTTCCTGTATACGAAGTACCTGTTCACATTTGTGACCCAGCACTTGTATGTGAGTGTCGTCCTTTACCTGATTGTGGTATGTGGCGTATTGTACGTGCTGACGGTTTTCATCCCGTACCTGCTGGCGAGCCTCAAGCCTGATACTTTGTCTGTAGTTCTTGTGCCGCTGTTCCGGGTGATCCGCTTGCCGTTCGTGCCCGCGGCCAAGTTCTGCCATGTGATTTTCGTGAAGCTGCTTGAACTTCTGGGCTACGATTCGAAGCTCAGTTTCTTGCCCGAAGAGATGCGCGATGCTGTGCAGGCCGACCTTTCCGACATGCAGGACGGCGAGGACGAGGGCCTCGAAAAAGAAGAGCAGCAGATGATCCTCAATATCTTCGATTTCGTGGAAACCCCGGTGCGCGAAATCATGACCCCGCGTGTGGACATGTGCGCTATCGACGTGGATACCCCGCTTGCCGACTTGGTGAAGGTCTTGAACAGCGAACGCCATTCGCGCCTGCCCGTTTACAAGGACACGATGGACAACATCGTGGGCATCCTTTCGAACCGCGACTTCCTGGAATGGTACACCGAACACGGGACCGAGCCGTTCAACATCATGAAAATCGTGATGCCGCCGGTGTTCGTGCCCTACCACAAGAAGATTGACGACCTCCTGACGGAACTGCGCAAGACGGGTAACCAGCTCGCCATCGTCGTTGACGAATATGGTGGAACTGCGGGCCTCGTGACGCTCGAAGACATCCTGGAAGAAATCGTGGGCGAAATTCGCGATGAAGACGATGTCGACGAAGAGGAAGACGTGCAGAAACTGAAGGACGGACGCTATATCCTCGATCCGCTCATGACGCTTTCCGACTTGGAAGACGAACTCGAGGTGGAACTCACTCCGCCCGAAGGCTCCCATGTGGAAACGCTTTCCGGCCTTATCCAGGCGACCCTCGGGATTATCCCTTCGCCGGGCGCTGAAGTCGAAATCAAGGGCTACAAGTTCCGCGTTCTCAAGATGGACGGAACCCGCATGGAGAAGGTGCTCATGATTCTCCCGCCGGGCAAGGGTGGCCCCAAGACCGCCGGCTTTAAAGCTGTCGGGAAGTAGTTACTAGGGCCACTTCGTGGCAGTAAATAGTTACTAGTTAGTAGTTATTAGTATAGCTTTTATCAAGAAGCTTCTCGCTATAAGAAATCCTAGTAACTAGTAACTCAGAACTGTTGCGAAGCAACCTCAGTAACTCAGAACTAGTAACTCACTAGGAGTACATCGCTTCAATTTGCTCCGCATAGCGGGTTTCGGCGATTTTTCGCCGGATTTTCAGCGTGGGCGTGAGCAGGCCCGATTCTACGGTGAGTTCGTCGCCCACGAGCGTCCACTTGCGGATTTGTTCCCAGTGGTTGAGCTTCTTGTTCACGCGCGTGATGTGCCTGTTGATGGCTTCACGGACGCGCAGCGACTGTAGCGCCTTCTCGATATCGAATTCTTCTTTTGAGAGCTTGAGCAGGCGTCGGGCGCCTTCGGGGTTGAGCCAGATGACGGCGGATGCGAACTTGCGGTCGTTCGCGATGACGAGCGCCTGTTCGACAGCCGGGTGCCGGCATATTTCGAGTTCGATGGGGTTGGGGCTCACGTACTTGCCGGTGCTCGTTTTGAGGAGTTCCTTGATACGTCCCGTGAAGTTCAGGAATCCGTCTTCGTCGAAGAATCCCTGGTCGCCGGTTTTGTAGAACCCGTCTTCGGTAAAAATCTGCGCATTCAGTTCGGGCTTGTTGCGGTAACCCCTGAAGACGCTGTCTCCCTTCACCTCGATTTCGTTCTGTACGCCTATGCGGACCTTTAGGTGCGCGAGCGGGAGCCCTATGGTGCCGGGCTTCGATACGCGAGGGCAGTTCGCCGAAATCACGGGGCTGCATTCCGTCATGCCGTAGCCCTCGTAAATGGGTAGCCCGATGTTCAGCAGGAACCGCAGTATGGACTTGTTCAAGGCGCTCCCACCGCTCACGATAAGTTTGAAGTTGCCGCCGAGTGCCGCGCACATCTTCTTGTATACGAGCCTGTCGTAGAACCTCTGTAAGGGGGTCTTGCATTTTGAGGGGTCGCTGAGTTTCGCGAGCTTGACGGCGTTCTTGATGAACAGGCTCTTCGGACCTTTCGCGCGGTCGGCGATTATGGTCATGCTTTCGTAGAGCCGCTCCAAGATGCGGGGCACCACCACCATGATGGTCGGGTGGATTTCGGTGAGTATCTGCGCCGTGTTCTTCGGGTCGTCCGCAAAATACACCTTGATGCCGTTCAGGGTATAGAAATATACGGCCATCCGCTCAAGCACGTGCGCTACCGGCAAAAGGGTGAGGGCCGAATCTTCGCGGCGATTCATGCGGTACAGCTCAAGCAGGCTCTGAATTTGCGAGAGCATGTTGCGGTGCGAAAGTTCAGCACCCTTGGGAACGCCGATCGATCCGCTCGTGTAGATGACGCTGAAAATATCGTCCGGATGAATGGTCTGGATTTTATCGTCTATCCAGCTGAAATATTTCGGGTCTTCGCTCTGCTTGTGGCCTTCCTCGATGAAGTCGTTCCAGTAGATGCCGTTTGGTGGCAGGTGCGAAGAGCCGTCGATGCATATGACCCGCTTGAATTGGGAAAGGATTGCCTGCAGTGGCAGGTCGAGATCCGTTATCGCATTGACGACGAGTACCTTGACATGAGATTCTTCGCACTGGTACAGAAAGTTTTCGGGGGCGATGTTCGGGAACAGCGGTATAGTTTCTTTGTGGTTCACCTGAGTCGCGATGTCGGCGAGAATCCATTCTGGCGAACTCGGGGCAATTATGCCCACGTTCTCTTGTGGTTCGAGTCCGCAGTTGTCGAGGGCGATGGCGCAGTATATTGCGGTGTCCCTCAAAAATTCCCTGGAGTAGTGCAGCCATTCCCCGTTGATCCGCTTGTACCAGCCTCCGAAATCGTCACGAGAACAGTTGGCGAAGAACATGGACGGGAGAGATGTGAACTGCAATGGTTCCATGTCTACAAAATACGTTATCTTGCCCGAAAAAGAGTACTTTTTTTTGTTTTTTATTTATTTTTCCTTGAAAAGGCATGATATGATTAAGAAATTGTCCGATTACGAGGCGTACCTGAAAACGCTCCTGGAGACGGGTCGTCCGCTGAATGCCGAGCAACTGCTGTCGGTGCGTACGCATATCGGATTTTTCCAACATGAGCGCCTTGCGCACGAAATCGTGCTCGTACTTTTTGCCCTCCTCACAGTCGGGAGTTTCCTCTTCTTTGTGGCGTGTCCCGACATTCCCGTCCTCGTACTCGCGGCTCTTTTCTTTGCGCTTCTGGTGCCCTATATCAAGCACTACTACGGGCTCGAAAACGGCGTGCAGCGCCTGTACGATCTATACGCATCTCTCGAAAAGCTTCAGTAGGCGTGGGCCCGAAATGCGGCGTACGTGCCTAGCATGAATTGCAAAAAAACACGTCCCGAAGAACGGGGCGTGTCTTATGCAAAAGGATACTTTCAGAAGAACTTAGTCAGTGAACATCTTGCTTTCGGAACCCGAGCCAATGTTCATTTTGCTGTTGTCTTCACGCGAGTAGATTCGACATTACTCTTCTGTAGTGTCGATGATGTTACTCATGCGCGGAGAAGTGATGGTGCTGTCGTTTCCTGCGGAGCATGCGGTGAGAGCGGCAAGCATCATGGAGCAGAAGAGAATAGCAATAAATTTTTTCATGATAGAGTCTCCCGATTAGAAGTAGATGAAGCCGCCGAAGTTGGCGAGGATGTTGTTGTTTTCGTCGGAGAATCCGCGGAAGGGATTGCTGTAGAAGGTGTTCTCGATGGAGGCTTCCACTGCGAAGTTGTTGTACTGGAAGCGGAGACCAAGATTGACTCTGGTCGCACCCGTGAGGGAACGAATCCTGGTCGCACTGCTCTTCACGATGGAGATTTCGTCTTCGTAGTTTTCGATGAAGTCTTCGTCTTCCATGGAGAACAGAGTCCAAGTGTAGTCGGCTCCGCCATAGACCATCCAGCAGTTGCCGAGAGCGATTTCGGCAAAGATGTTCGGCTGGGTGTAAATGCCCATGGTGAAATATTCGTCCTTGTTTTGGTGGGCCTTGTCGTCAAATTCGTCGTAGAATACGAACGGAGCGCGGGTGTTGAGGCCGAGCAAGACGCGAGCGCCGTTCCCCTGGAGGATGGTGGCGCCGATGTTGAGTGCCGGCTGGATGTAGACGTTTGCATCCTTACCCGTGGTATCTACCTTTGTGGTCTTCGTGCCGTCTTCTCTCGATTTGATTGTGGTTTCTTTCGAGTAGGCGTTTTCGTGACGCGTGAATGTAACGGCAGCGTTCCAGAACATTTTCTTTGCCGAAGGATCGTTGCTCACGGCGACCGTACCGCCGAAATCCCAGAAGTCGTTTTCGATGTCAACCATAACGTTTTCATCGGCGTCCTCGTCTCCCATAGATACGGAGGGCTCGGTCTGGTAGGTGAGCCAGAACAGGGAGGCGTTCAGGTCGATGCCGCCCAGCGGAAGCGCGAACCTTGCACGGACCATGTCGCCTGCAGAGACCGTGTACAAGTCTTCGGTTTCCTCGTGGAAGGGGTCACGGGTTTTGGTGAAGGTGAGTTCCTTGCCGAAAGCGTAGCTGATAGATGCGCCGAAGCCCTTGTTTGCGATACCGACGGTGGTACGTCCGAGGTTGCCGGCATTTTCGAAGGAGATGAACTTCGTGCTTCCTTCGCCGAACGAAACTGCGCTGAACCTGCTGGTGGGTTCCAAGTAGACGAACTTGGAACCGGCCATCTTGTAGGGCTTGTTCAGGTTGTCGGCGACGGTCGCATCAGCGGCCTGGTTGCCGACGTTGTTGTACGCGATGCCATGAAGGGCGGGCTTAGCGGCCGGCGCTTCTTCTTGAGCAGGCGCAGGAGCTGCCTGGGGTGCCAGAATCAAGGTCTGAGCCTTGGGTGCAGGAGCGGGAGCCGGTGCCGGAGTTGGTGTCGGCTCGCTGGCGGGGGCTGTAGCTTCTTCAGATGCCGGGGCTGACGCCGGGGCGTCGGCACTAGTAATCAGTCGTTCCTGGGCCATGGCGGCAGTCATTGCTACCGCTGCAGTCAAGGTGATCAATTTAATGTTCATTCTGTATCCTTTGTTATGCATTTAAACTTTTTGTGTTAAACCTAAAATCCTTTTGGATCAATCTTCGCTCGCAGAACTGTCGGGTTCTTCGGAGCTGCTGGATTCCTCAATGCTGGATGAGGATACCTCAATGCTGGATGAGGATACCTCGCTTGAAGAAGAGTCGGGTTCTTCAGAACTGCTGGATTCTTCTACGCTGGAGGAAGATGCTTCGCTCGAAGAGCTTTCGGGTTCTTCGGAACTGCTGGATTCCTCGATGCTGGAGGAAGATTTCACTTCGCTCGAAGAACTTTCGGGAGCGGAGGACGAACTCGACGAGACGGATGAACTCGACGAGACGGACGAACTGGAGTATTCGGAACTGCTCGATTCTTCTTCGCTGCTCGACGAGGATGTCGCACTGCTGGAGCTTAGAGAACTAGACGAAGTCTCGCTGCTCGAAGATCTTGCGGAACTGCTGGAAATCTCGGCGAAAGAATGACCGTGCGGCGTCTTGCTGTTGAAGGGGCCGGTGATGGTGGTCTCGTTGGAACACGCTGCGATAAGGGCGAGACCCAGGAATAAGGCTACTGAAAAAAACTTTTTCATATTCTCTTCCTCGGCTAGAATGTTATGATTCCGGCGAAGTCATATGCAATGGCGCTCCCGTCAAAACCTCTGAAGGGATTGCTGTACATGCCGGCTTCGATTCCCGCTTCAAGCGTGATGTTCTTGTAATTGAAGCGTGCACCCGTACTCATGTAGGGGACACCCGTCTTAGTAGAGAATTCCATGAGGTTGTTTCTTGTTTCCTCGTGTATTTCCCAGTGCTCGATGTATTTTTCGCGAAGGGCGGAAGAACTCCACGTATAATAAGTGCTACCCCAGAGCATCACGTATTCGTTCAGAATATATTCTGCGAGGATGTGCGGTGTGAAGGAGATGCTTCCCCGCAGGTAGTAGTCCATGCGGTGGTTTTCTTTGTCCTTGAGCCAATCGTAGATGTTGGCCGTGATGGAGGTGTTGTTGCCGATATGGACGCGGCCGTTCTTCGACTTCAGGATGATGTCGCCGAAGTTGTAGAAGAGGTTTATGTAGGTGTAGTTCTGGTTCGAACGGGTCTCGACGTCGTAGTTTTCGTCCGGGAGTTCCTCGCTAGTGAGGGAGGAATCAAGCGTCTGGAAATAACGGTTGGCCGATGCTCCGAAACTCCAGGAGAAGTCCTTGGCGGAAGGCTTGTTCGTGAAGGTGAGACCGCCGCCGAAGTTGTGGCTGAGCCTGCTGTATTCCTTTACGGTTTTGCCTTCGCTGTCGGCGTATTTCCATGTGTAGACGGAATCGCCGTTAGACTGGGAGTAGCGGAGGGTCGTGGTGAAATCGACGGAGGTGAACGGAAGCGATAGACGGAGCGTGAAGTTGTTGGCGGAGGAGCCGACGATTTCGTCGGTCTTGAGCTTGTGGTAGGGGGAACTCTGCTCGAAGAAGCTCAGTTTTTCGCCGACGCTGAATGCGAAGCTGAAACCGAGGGACTTAGTGGCGATGCCGAGCATGGCCTGGGAGTTTATGTAGGCGAGGAAGGTGGTGTGCTCGCCGGACGTGTAGCTTGCGACGCCGTAGACGTTAGTCGGGCCCAGGGCAACCAGGTTGCTCCCGTACATGAGGTAGGGCGTGTAAATGTTCCGTTGCACGGAAGGGGCTTCGCCAGGTGTCCTTGTGGCGTTATAGTAGGCGCTCCCGTGTAGAACATTGAAGTTGGCCGTATCAGATTCATTTTCTGCAAATGTTGTTGCAAAAAATAGGGACAACATTGTCAATAGTAATTTAGGCTTCATCATCGTTCCGAATTAATTTAGATGAATGATAACAAAAAAATAGTGTTTTTTGGGGAAATGTGTTCAATATTTGTGTTGTTTTTTGTTGTGGATTAATTTTATTTAACGCAAAATAAGCGTAGAATAATTTTTTATTGATTTTTAACGAGAACATATATTTCAAATATTCATTTAAATTTGCCTGAAATTAAGAATATGGAATACTTTCTCACTGTGAATTTAGAGAACAATTAAAACAGGTGTAATCGGGAATGTTTCCGAAAATTTTATTGGAAGCCGCCGGCAAGACCGATGTGTTCCGCTCAGCGGTTTTCAAACAATAGCCAAGACTAAGGAAAGTGAGGGGGTGCCCTTGTGGGCAGAAACCTGCGGGTGTTATTTTACTACATTTTTTGACATGAGTATTAGACTTTCTGTGGCGGCGCTTACGCTTGCCTTCTCGTTTGGTATATCCTTCGCTGCTGACCCGCGCATTGAGCAGGGCGCAATTTTCGAGGCCAAGGGCGATTACGAAATGGCTCTCGGCGAATACAGGGCCCTCCTTGCGGAACAGCCCCAGAATTCCGAGGCGTATTTCTTGGCTGCGGAAGTCTACCTCAAGATGCCCAAGCAGGATCTTGCACGTGCATTGGCCAATTACCGTCTGGCGTACAAGTTTACGCCGACCATGAGCAAGGCGTATGAAGGTGCTGCCAAGGTCTACAGGCTTATGGGCCAGAAGGCCAAGGCCGAAGAAGAACTCGCGAAGGACCCGAAGAACAGGCCTGTCGAAGAGGTTGCCGCCCCTGCCGCGGAATCCGCTCCGGCCGAAGCTCCTGTTGCCGCAGCGCCTGCTCCGCAGAAGGCCGCAGAAGTGGCTCCGGAGCCGGTCAAGGTAAGCGAACCCGCACCGCAGAAGGTTGCGGAACCTGCCGAAAAGAAAATTGCCGAAACGCCGAAGCCGGTTGAGGCTCCCAAGGCGGAACCCTCCTCCGATCCGTTCGAGATGGGAAAGGCGCTGCTCGCCGAAGGCAAGTACAAGGAAGCTGCCGCGATGTGGCGCGAAGTCCTCGCGAAGCAGCCCGGACATGCCGGCGCCTATTTCTATGCGGGCGTGACCCGTTACGAGATGGGCGAGTACGACAAGGCTGAATTCAACCTGAAGAAGGGTCTTGCCTACAAGGAACAGGGAAACGACGCGAACTACTACTTGGCCCTGGTCTACCAGAAGACTAACCGCGTTGAACTGGAAAAGAAGGCTCTTTCTGCGTATATCAAGAAGGCTGCCCCCGACGCAAAGTTCCGTGCGTTGGCGGAGAATCGAATTGCCGAAATGAAGGCCGCGGCCGAAGCGGCGAAGGCGGAGACGGAACCCGTTGCCGCGACGAAGCCTGTTGAAGAACCGGTCAAGGCAAATGCGCAGGCGTCTGCTCCGGCGCAGAAGGCCGTTGCCGCAGCTCCCGCTTCTGCAAACGATGAATTCAGCGTGGCGAATGCGAACAGCCTCTTCAAGAGCGGCAATCTCGCCGAGGCGCTCCGCATCTACAAGGCGCTCCTGGACAAGGAAATCAGCACCGACGATCGCTATTTCGCGATGCTCCAGATGGGCAACATTTACCGCGAACTCCGCGATTTCCATAGCGCCGTGACCCGTTACCGCACCGTGGTGCAGCAGTATCCGGAATCCGACTGGGCTGCCGAAGCCGAACGCGCTCTCGAAGATGCCGTGTGGCTCGAAAGGCATGCTTCGGAACTCCCGCGCCGCACGCGTTAGTTTTTTTGTAAAAATCCTTGAAACACCCCGTAAAATCGGGGTGTTTGCTGTTTGTCGGCGGTTGCCCCTATTGCTTTTTGTGGCGTGAAAACATAAATTAAGTAAAAGCTTTTAAGGGATTGGATATGTCCATCAAAAAAAAGATCAGACAGTGTTTTCTCGCAGGCCTGCTTTCTGGAGGAGCTGTCCTTTCCGTATGTGCATTCTCCGCGTGCAGTGGTGATTCTGCAACTCCCAGCAGCGCCGATGGCGAAATGAACGCTGCGGAAAAAATTGCGGTCGCCGACGAAGTGGTAGAGGAAAACGGCTTTGAGGTCTCGAACCAGTCTGCGCCGGAACCCAGCGAAGGCGCTGCCAAACCGGCGGTGCCGGACGTCTCCTCTTCTAGCGAAGAAACCGTTTCTGATGTGGTGGATTCGGAGACCTCTTCCCTTGATTCCGTTTTCAACATCCTTTTCCCCGACGGCGTTGAAGGCGTCAATACGGCGCGTCACGATCCGGACAGTGTGGGCGTGTGGCATTTCTACGACCCCAGGGGAATGCACGACAATCCTGACTTTGCCTATGGCTCCATGACGGACCCGCGTGACGGGATTGTCTACAAGACGACGACCATCGGCGGCCAGGTATGGATGGCCGAAAACTTGAACTACTTCGACATCGAAGGGGCTCCGAGTTCTATCAAGAACGACTGGTGCTACTGGGATAAGCCCGAGAATTGTGAATCGGCGGGCCGCCTCTACACGTGGACGGTGGCGAAGCGGGTTTGCCCCGAAGGCTGGCGCTTGCCGACGAATGATGACTGGACCGCATTGTTGACGGCGGTCGGTGCCGATACCCTGAACCCGATTGCCTGGACAGGCGCGAACGTGCTCAAGTCCAAGAGCGGCTGGGAAAACAGTGGCAGCGGTACGGACGACTTTGGCTTTACGGCGCTCCCGGCGGGCAAGGCGTTCTTCAACGATTTACAGTCCGGGTTTACCAACCATGGCTGCAGTTCGTACATGTGGTCTGCGACGGAAGCGGATCTCGCTGCCGGCGGGGATACCTTGGCGTTCAGCGTTGAACTGAATTGCAGCAACGAGTTGGCGATAGTCAACACGGTCAAAAAATACAGTGGATTCTCGGTCCGCTGCGTGAAGGAATGATTTTTGGCGGGAGGCTAAGGATAATGCGCCTCCTGCTTTGATTTGGATTGAGTGTGGATATGAAATTTTTAAATGTTGCGGTACTTGCCCTTTTGTCTGCCGGAGTTTCCTTTGCGGAACCTCCTTCGAACTTTAGTGGCTGGGAACTCGTGTTCGAAGATAACTTTGACGGGACTTCGCTCGACAAGACAAAGTGGAACCCGACTTACAACTGGGGCCCGACGCATAACCATCGTGCCTATTGCGCCGAAGAGAACGTGATAGTCTCCGACGGTACGCTCAAGCTCAAGGGCGAAAAGAAAAAGCACCCTAAAGCCAATGGGAAAACGGCAAAGTTCAACAACAAGGAAATCCCGGTCGACTATACCTCGGGTGCGATAGACACCAAGAATCATTTCGAAGTGAAGTACGGCTACATTGAAGGCCGATTCAAGGCCCCGTGGCAGAAGGGTACCTGGCCCGCGTTCTGGACTCTGCAAGACGGCTGGCCTCCCGAAATCGACATCCTCGAAATTCCGGCGTCGCGCAAGCAGCACCATTATTACCTGCATTACACGGACCCGAGCTGGTACAACAGCCATGGCTCGGCGTGGGACCACGAGGCTTCTTTTGGCGGACACAAGGACGACAATACGGACCGTTCCGCCGGTTTCCACAACTACGCCGTGGAGTGGGACGAGTCTACGCTCAGTTTTTACTTTGACGACAAGAAGTTTGCAAGTTACAATCGCCCGACTGAAATCAAGCAGCTTTCGGCTCAGTACATCATCGTGAACCTCGCCATCGGTGGCTGGGCCGGCGACGACATCGAGATTACCGAAGACAAGCCCGCGTATTTCGAGGCGGACTGGGTGCGCGTATGGCAGGCCAAGCCTGCGAAGCCCGATACGGTGCGCATCATGTCGATGAACTTTGGTACGTGCATGGTCCGGACCAGCGAAAACAAACTTGCATTGGGTGATTGCAAGGGCGACAATGCGATTGCGACGATTACGCCGCTCTCGGGTTCGGCCTACCGCATCAACTTCGGGGACCTCTCCCTGGACACTCCGGATGAATCGAAAGATGCGGGCCACACGATGGGCCTGTACAAGTGGAACGGCGGTGCTCACCAGAAAGTCTCGATGCAAAAGCAGTCCGGCTATGAGGGCTCCGTGGTGCGAATGAAGATGCAACACAGTGATTTGTACCTGCGCGCAACTACGGATGGCGAACGCGTGGTGCAGAGCTGGGCCGACGACTGGGAATGGAACCAGATGTGGCGCCTGCTCAAGCCCGACGAAGCTATCCCGGCTAAGGATACGACGGGCAAGAAGGATACTACGAAGACGGATACCACGAAGAAGGATTCTATTCCGCATGCAGTTCCGTACCTCGGTAATTTTGCTAATGTTTATGAGTCTTCCGTGCACTATGTCGACAATCATTTGTTCGTGGAACTCGGAAGCGCGTTCAAGGATGGCGCGGATGTGCGCATCCTGGATTTGCAGGGCCGCGAGGTATTGCGTAGCAGGGCCAGACATTCGTCCATGATGGATGTGCGAAACCTTGCTCCGGGAATATACCACGTGGTCGTGCGCGACGGAGTTCACACAGATATGATGCGGTTCAAGAAATAGTCAAACAACCTTATAGAAAAGGAGTATGAAAGTGAAGATTAGATACGCCAGCTTGTTGGCTCTGGGTTTTATCTTCTCCGCCTGTGGAGACGATTCTTCTATGGATGGTCCCTTCCTCGACAGGGATTCCAAAGGCAAAATACTTTCTTCCAGCAGCGGGTCCTCGGGTGTTTCCAGCAGCGGGTCCTTGGGTGAGGTTGCTTCTGGCTGCGATTTCAGCATAGATGACGATGAATGGATCTTTGGGTACCCCGATATGCTGGATATGGGCGCTGAATACAAGATGTCCATTGTCATCGAGGATGCCGATCTTATCGTTACGACGACGTCAATCGATACGGGCTCCTTGGCCAGGACTTATTGCAAGTTTGCCGACCCCGTCGAAGTAGAAGATGTCGAAGGAGACGGCTCTCTTATCGAAACGACGACTTGCGATGATGGGGTCATGACAACCGTGTCTGTCGAGAAGAAGATTGGCTTGCTTGACGAAGATTCGGTGACACGTGAAGGCCTTTTCGCGGAAATCATGGCGGAGTGCAAGACGTTGAACGGCATAGAAGACGAGCCGCAGTCCTCTTCTTCTGATGACGAAGACGAATCCTCCAGTTCCGTAAAATCGTCTAGCTCTGAATCTTCCAGTTCGGAAGAGTCTAGCTCCAGCGAAGAATCCAGTTCAAGCGAAGAGTCCAGCTCGAGCGTGTACGAATACGAAGAAGTGGCCGGATGCTCGTTTGTCAAATCGGATTCCGTTTGGGCGTATGCCTACACGTATGTCGGAGTCGAAACGTCTGTTCGGTATGAATGGATTGACGATTCGACGGTGTCTTACCTGAAGAAGCAGACCTTCCTGGACGAGCCCACTACGCAAAGGAACGTCGACCGTCAGGAAAAGTTTGAAGAAGCGATGGAAGACTGCATCTATTACAAGAAGCGCGAGTAAGCGGAATCCTTGAATTGTAAAATGAAAAACTGGCCTTGCCGGCCAGCTTTTTTTGTAAACGAAAAATCCGTTGCGGCGCTATTACACGACCTGCACCAGGAGTCCCTTCAGGTATTGGCCCTCGGGGAAGGCCGTATTTACGGGATGGTCGGCGGGCTGGCCGAAGCGTTCAATGATTTGAACGCGCCGTCTCGCATCGGCGGCGGCATCCGCGATAATCTTCTGGAACAAGTCCATCTCCATGAGCCCGGAACAGCTGAAGGTCGCGAGCATGCCGCCTTCGGCCAGGAGCTTCATGGCGAGCAGGTTGATGTCCTTGTAACCGCGTGCGCCCTTCTGCAGGTTGTCCTTGCTTTCCACGAACTTGGGCGGGTCGAGCACGATGAGGTCGAACGTTTCCGCCTTGTCGCGGCACTTGCGCAGATACTGGAATACGTCGGCTTCCACATGCGTGGCATGCGCGGTGCTTAGCTTGTTGCGCATGATGCCTTCCTTCGCGAGCTTGAGGGCGTCCTTGGAAACGTCCACCTGGTAAACTTTCTCGCAACCGCCACGGAGGGCGTACAGCCCGAATCCGCCGGTATAGCAGAAGCAGTTCAGCACCTTCTTGCCTTTGGAGAGTTCGCCGATGCGGCGGCGGGCGTCGCGCTGGTCGAGGTAGTAGCCCGTCTTGTGGCCGTTCTTCACGTCGATGGGGAAGAGAATGCCGTTCTCGTTGATGATGACGGGTTCGTCGGGCACTTCGCCGAATACCACGCCCGTGCGGAGCGGCAGGCCTTCTTTTTTGCGCACTTCGGAATCGCAGCGTTCGTAGATACCGCGGCAGTGCGTCTTTTCGGCGAGCAGTTCGTAAATGGTGTTGCGGTGGACTTCCGCGCCGGCGGCAAGGATTTCTACCGAGTAGATATCGGCGTACTTGTCGATGATGCATCCTGGGATGCCGTCGTTTTCGGCGTTGATCAGGCGGAAGGCGCTTTCCTTGTCTTCGATGTCGAAACCGCGGCTCTTGCGGGCGGCGATGGCGCGGTCCAGCAGGTCGCTGAAGAATTCTCGGTCGATGTTGCCCTTTTCGCCGAATGTCCAGAAACGTCCGCGTATCTGGGACTTGGGCGAATACGCCGCAAGACCCAGGAAGTCGCTCCGGTAGCTGTAAACTTCGACGGTGTCGCCGAGCATCGGGTCGCCGACAACTTCGTCGACGGCTCCGCTAAAAATCCACGGGTGGTAACGCAATGCGGACTTCTCGCGTCCGGCCTTCAGGGTAATCGCTTTCATGCGCGTAAATGTAGAAAAAGGACGCTTTTTTTTCTAGATTTGTCCACAAGATGTTTGAATCCCTTTTTGACAAGTATCCTTTTTTCCGCGTAGTTCCTGCCGTACTCTGCATGGCTGTCATTTTCAAGCTGTCCTCCATGACGACCGAGGAATTGCAAGACTTCCCGCAAATCTGGGATAAGCTGGCTCACTTTTGTGAATATGCGACTCTCGCCGGTTGCTATGCCATGCTCTGGACCCGTAACGAATGGTCCAAGCGTCAGTGGCTGCGCGTGCTGATCGTGGGTGTCCTCGCTCTTGCATACGGCTGTACCGACGAATTCCACCAGAGTTTTGTGGATGGGCGTGACAGCAGCGCTCTGGATTTGGTGGCCGATTTCACGGGTGGGCTCACGGGCGGCATTGTCTATGCGGTGGTGTGCCTTATTTTGAACAAGTTCGACCCGATTCGCGAAAAGGCCGAGTAGATTTTCTCCCGCAATAATTATAAATTGTCTTGCGATGGCCCGAGTGACGGAATTCGCTCATGGATTTGCTTGCCGAAGGAGGTTCTTGCTCTCTTTGGCTTTTCTGCTGTTCCTTGCGGTGGCCGCCCCTGCGCAGGATTCTGCCTCTGTGCAAACTCCCGTGCCGGCGGATTCGGCTGTTTCTGATTCCTTGAAGACGGAAACTGCGGAATCGGAAGTTGCGAAAGCCGATACGGCGACCATCGATACTGGGCATTCTTCGTGGACCCGGTTTTTTGTCTGGCCGTTCGAACACATTATCCAGCCCGTCTTGAACGGAGCCGTGTACCCGATTGCCCAGCCCATCCGCTATGCGTTTGACAACGGCGTCATTGAGACGGCGGTCGACCTCATCACGTTCGGGCAAAAACGCAACGTGCTCCTGTACCCGATAATGAACTTGAAGCCCGGCAACTCCACGATGCTCGGTGTCACGTATCGCCACAGGAATATTTTCTTGAATCGCGACTACCTTGTCATGTCGTCGGAATACTATGCGAATAGCGACTGGTTCTTTGATGTGCGCTATACGAAGCATGAACTCTTCGGCACTAGGCTCTTTGGAGGCGTGAGATTCCGCCAGTACTGGGATCGCGATGCGCAGTTTATCATTCCGGGGACGAAAGAAGCCTTCGTGATGCCCGATTCGGCGTCGATAATCGATTACCGTACGGGACTCCCGCTGACAAGCGATGGCCACTGGAGCCTGGAATTCAACGGGCGAGTCGATTTCGTGAGGTTCAGCCTGCCCGACAAGTCGCAGGACAGCATCCTCATAGACAAGAAGTTCTTTATCGAGGACCACGGGCTCTACCAGCACTATATGCAATACCCGCTGGAGGTGTCGCTCCTGTTCGACAACCTGGATTTCCCGTATACCCCGAGCCGCGGCAGCCGCATGCAGCTTTCCGCTCGGTACGTGATTGTCGGCAAGTACGGGGGTATCACGCAGGCGGAGATGGCGAAGGCGACCGGGAACAAGGACGCGGAACCGTTCAAGGATCGCGGGGACAACCACGACTTCTTGCGCACTGAGTTGATGTTCCAGCACTATTTCTATTTCGGGAAGGCGGAAACGTTCCATTTCTCCAAGAAGGAGGCGCGCCAGAACAGGCGGTTCTACACCGACTTCAACTGGGATGCGGCGTTGCGCATGTGGCGCCCCGAAAACGTGCGCGAGACTTTGTTCGAACGACGCGTCATTGCGCTGCAGTACCGGCTTATCGACATATGGGAAAGGGAAATCGGACATGCGAGCGTGGACGCTTATTCGCTTATTGGCCCGAGGTTCCCGCTGCGCGGCTACAGCGACTACTGGTCGGCAAGGCATGTCATGAGCCTTTCTGCGGAATACAGGTGGCCTATCGACTACTACGTGGATGGAGTGCTGTTCAACGAGTACATGATGCTTGCTCCCGGCTTCAAGGACTGGTCGTTTGATAATCTCTACAATTCATGGGGTTTCGGCGTGCGTGTGCGCAGGCCGGACATGTACTGGTTCCGTTTGCAGCTCGGGTTCCACGGACTGCACGGCGTGAATCTCGTGATAACTATCGCCCCCGAATTCCGGTAAGGTTACTTACACGCATTGATGGTGCGCGGGCATGTAGAGCCCGCGTCGAACTCAAACCCGCATCGTCATTGCGGGGCTTTAGAACAAGTTAAGCTGGTCGCCTTCGATGCCCTTGTTTGCGGGGATTGTCTTGTGGAGCATCATGTAGGCGTTCCTTGTGGCGACGCGCCCGCGGGGGGTGCGGTTCAGGAGCCCCTTCTGGATGAGGTAGGGCTCGTACACTTCTTCTATCGTGTTCGCTTCTTCGCCCATGGCGGCGCTGATGGTGCCAATGCCTACGGGGCCCCCGTCAAACATGTCTATCATCGTGGATAGGATGCGGCGGTCGGTCGGGTCGAGGCCTTCGCTGTCGATTCCGAGCATGTCGAGCGTCTTTTGGGCCGATTGCACGTCGATGATGCCGGTTCCCCGCACCTGCGCGACGTCGCGGCAACGGCGGAGCACCCGGTTGGCGATGCGGGGCGTGCCGCGGCAGCGCCCGCCTAGCAGCAGCGCTGCGTCTTCGGAAAGTTCCACCCCGAGGATGCTCGCACTGCGCATCAGGATTTTCACGATGTCCTTCTCGTTATACAGTTCGAGCCTGTATTGGAGACCGAAGCGGTCGCGCAGAGGGCCGGTAAGCTGCCCGCTCCGGGTGGTGGCGCCCACGAGGGTAAAGTGCTTGAGCGGCAGGTTTACGCTGCGTGCCGCCGGGCCCGAATCCAACATGATGTCGAGCCTGAAATCTTCCATGGCGGGGTAGAGGTATTCCTCGACGGTGCGGTTCAGGCGATGGATTTCGTCGATGAACAGCACGTCGTTCTCTTGCAGGCTCGTGAGCAGCCCCGCGAGGTCACTGGCCTTTTCGAGGACGGGCCCGCTGGTAATGTGGATGCTCACGCCCATCTCTTTCGCGATGATGCCGGCAAGCGTCGTCTTGCCGAGACCCGGAGGCCCTGCGAACAGGCAATGGTCGAGCGCGTCGCCGCGGTGTTTTGCCGCCTCGATGGCGATGGAAAGGCTTTCCTTGATGGCTTCCTGCCCGGTGAATTCGGCAAGGCTTGGCGGCCGCAGGTTGCGGTCGGTATCGTTTTCGTCGAAGGAACTCTTCTGCGGGGAAATGATGCGGTTGTCTTCCATTTTTCTTTTCCCTTAAAGATACTTCAATGCCTCGGGGATAAGCGCTGCGGCATCGGCGCTGTCGCCTAGAATTTCGGCAGCCTTCATGACGGCCTTTTCTGCGGACGGGTCTTTGACGCCGAGGGTATGCAGCGCGAGGACGGCTTCCATCTTCGCTCCGGTGAGGGCGCCCATGCTGGTGATGCCCGAACCTTCCACGTCGCCGAGCGCCTGCAGGAGCGTTGCCGCCTTGTCCTTCAGGCTGAGCGTCATCTGCTCGCAGGTCTTCTTGCCGAGTCCCTTGATTTTGGAAAGAGCCGACTTGTTGTCGCTGGCTATCATGTTCAGGAGGTCGGCGGGGGAGACGCCGCTCAGGATGCGTTGTGCCATCTTGGGGCCGACGCCATTCACGTCGAGCAGCATCAGGAAAATGTTCTTTTCGGTCTTGTCGGCAAACCCGAACAGGGTCATGGAATCTTCGCGGACCACGAGATTCGTGTAGAGCAAAACCTCTGCGCCTTCTTCGGGCAGCTTGCCTGCGGTGTATGCCGAAATGTTCACGCCGTAACCGACTCCGTTCACGTCTACGACCACGAAAGTGGGGGATTTTTCTGCAAGAATGCCTTTAATTCTTTCGATCATGAGCGGTCCTTTGGCGTAAAACTTTGTGCACGAATGTTTACTGCACAAATATATACTAAAAATATGGCTCTGTCAAGTCAAATCGCATATAAAAAAGCGCTAGCAAAACTTTTTGGTTTCGTAAGCCCCTCGGAAACGGCAAGTTGGCTTTGAAAATCGAGCTTTTCGGCTGTTTTGGCATACACATTTGGCGAGTACCTTTATAATCGCATGTGCCACGATGTTCGAAAAATCGGCTATAAAGATTTCGATGAAATTTTAAATTCCGTCCGCGCTACGGATGGAATTTATTGACCAAATTATTCTCAAAATGCATAAACGGGAAATGAAATTCCGACAACGTGTCATACCGGCCTGGGACTTTTTGATGTATGGAGGAAAGCCGTAGATTTTTATTATCTTGTAAAAAACACCCCCGAAACAGGAAGTGACTATGCTAGAATCAATTCACAATGCCGTCAACGCCATGAGCGGCTTTTTGTACCAGCCCTTTATTGTGCCGTTCCTTTTGATTGCGGCGGGCGTGTACCTTTCTGTCCGCATGGGGTTCCCGCAGATTCGCCTTTTTGCCGAGATGTTCCGCGTTATCAACGAGAAACCGGTGCAGGGGAGCGGGATTTCTTCATTCGGCGCCTTGATGGTCTCGACGGCTTCTCGCGTGGGAACCGGAAATATTGTCGGCGTTTCTTCGGCAATCTGCATGGGCGGCCCGGGTGCCGTTTTCTGGATGTGGCTGATTGCAGTTTTCGGAAGCGCTTCTGCGTTCGTGGAATCGACGCTGGCGCAGATATTCAAGCGCGAGGATCTGGTGACGGGACATTCCTACGGCGGACCTTCGTATTACATACAGACGGCGCTGGGACAGCGTTGGCTGGGCGTCATTTTCTCGGTGTTCATTCTGTTGACCTACCTGGTTGGCTACAACCTCTTGGCATCTTACAACGTCCAGACCAGTTTTTCGGGCTACAGTTTTTATAGCGAATCCAAGACTCCCTTGATTGTGGGGGGAGGCCTTGCGGTCTTGTTTGCTTTGTGCGTGTTCGGCGGTGCGCGTAAACTTACCCAGATTACGAGCTACCTAGTGCCTATTATGAGCATTGCCTATATCGTGGCTGCCATCGGTGTGGTATTCTACAATTTCAGCAACATTCCTTCGATGTTCGCGACTATTTTCAAGGATGCGTTCTCGTTCGAGGCCGGTGCGGGCGGATTTGCCGGAAGCTGCATCATGTACGGTATCAAGCGCGGTCTATATTCGAACGAAGCCGGTATGGGTTCTGCTCCAAACGCATCTGCGAGCGCGAGCGTTTCGCACCCGGTTAAGCAGGGCTTGGTGCAGTCGCTCTCCGTGTTTATCGATACGCTCGTGATTTGCTCTGCGACGGCCCTGATGTGCCTTTCGACCGAGGTAGTGCCGACGAGCGAAATTTCGGGAATTCCCTATGTGCAGGCGTCCCTCCGCACGGTGTTCGGTGAATGGGGCCCGGTGTTCATCACGGTATCGATATTGCTGTTCGGCTTCACGACGCTTATAGGCAACTACTATTATACCGAGGGTTGCCTGCGCTTTATCATGAACCGTCGCCCCGGCAAGGCGGTGATGACGGTGTTCAGGATAATCGCATCGGTTATCGTGTTTGCGGGCGCTCTTGCGAGTGCAGGCTTCGCATGGGATTCTGCGGACTTGTGCCAGGCGCTGATGGTCGTCGTGAACATTCCGTGTATCTTGATTCTTTCGCCTATCGCAATCAAGGCCCTCAAGAATTATATGGAACAGCGCAAGAAGGGAGTCGAACCCGTATACTACGCCAAGGAATGCGGTGTCAAGCAGGACACCGATTTCTGGAACCGTCTGGAAGAATAGTTTTTTGGGTAAATCGACCCTGGAGTTTTTACTTCAGGGTAATCTTGCCGTCGTCAGCAATCTTCACGCCCGCTTCGGGAATGTCCTGCTCGGTCAGTTCCTTCATGAGCTTGATGCATGCGCCCTTGTCGTCGCGGGTGGGCTTGCGGTCGCCGTTGTTGCCCCTCTGGATAAAGGAGTAAATCTGGCCTTCCTTGAAGTTGCCGGTCTTCTTGTCGACGGTAATCTTCACGATGGGAGCGTAACCCGTGACACCCGTGATGTTCACGCTGGTGGAAGTCGCGAAGTTCCCGAGGCTGTAGGCGATAAACTTGCCCTTGTAGAGGTCGATGGCGCGCGGCACGTGCGGGCCGTGACCGAATACCACGTCGGCACCCGCGTCGATGGCGAGGCGCGCGAACTGGTAGGGGTTGCCGCGGTTGTCGCCCAGGAACGTTTCCGTTTCGCGCGTGACGTGCGTGTACTTGGAACCTTCCGCACCCACGTGCATCGTGACGATAATGATGTCGGTGCTGTCGCGCAGCGCGGCGATGGTCTTCTTGGCCTTCTCGGTGTTGAACACGGTGAGCGTCCCGCTACTTACGGAGAAGGATGCGAACCCGTAGCGCACGCCGTTCAGTTCGAGGATGCGCTGCTCGCAACTGTTCTCGAAACCCGCATAGGCGAGGTTTGCCTCGTTCAGGGCGCGCATTGTGCCAATCTTGCCTTCGTTGCCGAAGTCACCGGAGTGGTTGTTCGATACGCTTACGTAGTCGAAGCCCGCGTCGAGCAGGTGCTTCGTGTAGTGTTCTGGCGAGCGGAAACAGTAGCAGTTGCCGGATTTCTTGGTCACGCGGCAGCAGGGCTTCGGGAGGCCGCCCTTGTTTAACAATGTGCCTTCGAGGTTTCCGGTGGTGAGGTCTGCATCGCGCAGGATATCCTTCACTTCGGAGAAGGTGAGTTCGCCGTCTTGTGTCGGAAGCGCGGGCTTTTCGTCGGGGTAGTTGAGGCCCATCATGATGTCGCCCACGCCGATGATGGTGAGCGATTCTCCGGCAGCTTGTTCAGCGGCGGGTTGTGTTGCAGTAGAGTCTGTCGTTGCTGCTTGCGGTTGCGCAAAAACCGTGCTTGCCGCGAGGGCGAAGCACATGGTAAAAGTTTTCGTGAAGTTCATCTTGTTCCCGTTGGTCGTGGATGGAATTCTTGAGGCCTTCGATGAGGCGTGCGA
>CACXXH010000027.1 GCA_902771595.1 Fibrobacter succinogenes
GATGGCTGGCACCTGCCTTCCGATAAGGAATTCGAAGTCCTGTTCGAAGCCGTTGGCGGACAATCGACGGCGGGAAACGCCTTAAAGACTACGAGTGGCTGGTATAACAATTATTATGAAGGAAAAGGCACGGATGACTTCGGATTTTCTAGCCTGCCTGCAGGCGGGAAAGGTGACGAGCGCTTTGAAGATGCTGGCATAATGACGTGTTACTGGAGTTCTGTCTGGTACGGAAGCGATGACCGCCGTGCGTCGTGCATGTATTTGGAATATTATGAAAAAGATGCGGATTTGGTCAACCCCTACAAGAACGTCGGTTCCTCTGTCCGCTGCATCAAGGACTAGCGCATTCAACCCGCGACAACGGCACTTTATCAAAAAAAAAGCCGCTCCGCATAAGCAAAAAGCATTTTATTGTTATCTTTGTGCTCTAAAATGACGACAATCATCTTGCCAGAAACGCTTACCGCGGCCAACAGCAAAGAACTGCTGAGGAATTGCACAAAGCAACTCCGCAGCGGTGCCTTGTGTCTCGACGGCAGCAATCTCGCAAGCATGGACTACAGCGGCGACGCCTTCTTCGCGCTTTTGGCGGAACTTTCCGAAAAGACGGGTAACGCGCTCACCCTCGCCCACTTCAACGCAGACATCAAGGCGCACCTTTCCGCCCTCCGCAGAATGGAACCGCCCGAAAAGCCGCAAAAGGGCACGAACAACATCCTCGAGATGCTGGGCGGTGTCGGGTTCGCCGTATTGAAGGAAACCTTCGAGGTCCTGACGCTCCTGTTCATGTCCATCTACTGGACCATCTTCGGGCCGTTCGACAAGGGCAAGATCCACTTCGGCGGTGTCGCCAAGCAGATGTTCAAGTCGGGCAGCGAGGCCATGGGTATCTGCTTCCTGTTCGTCGGGCTCATTTGCCTTACGATGGCGCTCCAGAGTTCCATCATGCTGAATGCGGTGGGTGGCGGCTCCTACCTCGCCTCGGGGCTGGGCTTCCTGATTTTCGCGGAAATCGGCCCGCTCCTTACGACCATCATTCTCGCCGGGCGTTCCGGCAGCGCCATGGCCGCCGAAATCGCGAACATGAGCGTGTGCGAAGAAGTCAAGGCCATCAAGTCCATGGCCATCCCGCCAGTGCAGTACCTCGTGGTTCCGCGTTTCATCGCCCTGAGCATCACGACGCCGATCCTCTCGTTCTGCTCGTCCATCGTCGGCAGCCTCGCCGGGTTCCTCATCGCGTACTTCTTCTGCGACATTTCGTTCTCCAACTACATGATGGGCATCCGCGAAGGTATCGCCCCCATCACGTTCCTCAAGAGCACCATCAAGGCGCTCGTGTTTGGCTGGATTGTAACGCTTATCGCCTGCAACAAGGGGCTGAACGCCCACGGCGGTGCCGAAGCCGTCGGTAAGGCGACTACGTCGAGCGTCGTCGCCGCGATTTGCACCATCGTCATTTCCGACACCCTTTTCGCCTTCATTTTCTACTAGGAGCATTCGATGGAAGAAGAAATCCTCAAAGTAGATCACCTGAAGGCAAGTTACGGACGCGAGTCCATTCTGAAGGATATTTCCTTCGGCGTGAAGCGCGGCGAAATTCGCATGGTGCTCGGCAGTTCGGGCTGCGGAAAGTCGACGCTCCTGAACAACGTCCTGAAATTCATCAAGTCGGACGAAGGGACCATCACCTACTTCGGAAAGACCTTCGGCGCGAAGGAAGGCCTCGACAGCGAGACCCGCATGCGCACGGGCGTGCTTTTCCAGAGCGGCGCCCTCATAGCGGACCTTACCATCGCCGAGAACGCGATGTTGCCGCTCAAGCGCAGCATGCCCTACATGCCCAAAAGCCAGATGGAAGCGATTGTCGCCGACCGCCTGGAGAAGGTCCACCTGCTGCACGCCTTCCACAAGTACCCGGGCGAAATCTCGGGCGGCATGAAGAAGCGCGCTGCCCTCGCCCGCGCCATCGCGCTCAAGCCGGAACTGCTTTTCTGCGACGAACCTTCCACGGGCCTCGACCCGGTGACGGCCCGCTCGCTCGACGAACTTTTGCTCGAACTGCGCGACACGCTCAAGGTATCGATGGTCATCGTGAGCCACGAACTCGAGAGCATCAAGATTATCTGCGACCGCTTTGTGTACCTGAAGGACGGCTACGTGCTCAAGGACGCGACCCTCGAAGAGGGAATGCAGTCCGACGATCCGACCCTAAGGCACTTTTTCAACCGGCAATGCCCCAAGGAAGAAAACTCCGCCGGGCTTTACCACTTTAATTTTATAGATTGATTCGGAGAAGCAATGGAAACCACCCGATCCGAAAGAATTAAACTTGGCGCATTCATGCTGTTCTGCGGCGTGCTTATATGCGTGTTCCTCGGCTACGTGCTCAAGCGCTACCTGAGCGAACAGTACGACAACTACTACACCATATTCAGCACCTCGGTGAACGGACTCTTTGTAGACGCGAAGGTCAAACTTAACGGTATCGACGTAGGTAGCGTCACGCGCATCACCATCAACGAAGAGAATTTGAACGAAGTCGTGGTCGCCTTCAAGGTCACGCACGGCACTCCCATCAAGATCGGCACCCGCGCGGGCATGACGGCGGGCATGAACCTCACCGGCGAAAAGCAGGTGGTGCTCTCGGGCGGCGCATTCTCGGAACCGAACGTCCCCGAAGGCGGACTCGTGCCGGCGGAAGTCTCGCATTTCGACCACATCACGAGCCAGGCGGGCGACATCGTCGCGCACGTGGATTCCGTTCTCGTGAACGTCAACACGCTGCTCTCCAACGAAAACGCGCAGAACCTGAGCAAGGCCATCAAGAACTTCGAAGAAATGACGGCCAACCTGAACCGCGTCACTCAGGGCCTGGCAAAGCCCCTCGCCAACATCTCGAAATCCGCCGAATCGATACACCGCGTGATGGGTGAAATCGAAGAAGCGAAAATCGCAGCAAAGGCGGGCGAAGACCTCGACATATTGAAGGAAAAGCTCGACGCCATCGACACGAAGGCGATGAACGAGAACCTCACGAAGGCGATGGAATCCATCAGCCAGCTCTCGAAGCGGCTCGACGGCATGGTCTACAAGAATCAAGACCAGGTCGGAGAGGCCATCGTGGAACTGAACACCGTGCTCGAGAACCTCGAAGAATTCAGCCAGAAAATCAAGAACAACCCCTCCGCGCTCATCCGCGAACCCGCGAAGACCCGCCGCAAATAAGGAGAGAGCATGAAGAAGTTTACGTTTGCAATTGCTATCGCGGCCCTCGCCGCCATGACCCTTACCGCATGCTTCGGCGGGAACACAAGCGAACCCACCCGCTACTACACGCTCGCCATCGAGAACATCGACATGCCAAATGCGGGAGCCCCCGGCGCTCGCCTGCAGGTGCGCAAGTTCGGCATCGAGCCCGCCTACCAGCGCAACAACATCGTCTACCGCGAATCCGCCTACGACTTCATGTTCTACGATCTCGACCTGTGGGCGTCTCGCCCCGAGCAGATGCTCACGCAGGTTGCAAGCGAATACCTCGCGAAGAGCGGGCTTTTCCAGTCCGTGGAGACCAAGTCCGCCTCCAAACCGCAGTTCGAATTTACGGGCCACATTGACGCCATCGAGGAAGTCGACGAAGGCTCCTCGCAATACGCAAGACTCTCGCTCAGCCTTTCCTTCGCCAAGACCGAAGGGGACGCCCCCCTGTGGGAAAAGCGCTTCGACGAAAAATTATCCGTCGACAAGCGTGAACCCCGCCTTGTGGCCGAAGCAGTCTCCAAGCTGTTCGCCAAGTACATGGAAGAAGCCATCGGCGCCATCTCGCAGGCAGCTCCGTCCGCGCAGTAAGCCCGCGCATAGCGGCATACAATCCGCAATCCCGTGATTCCACGCAAAAAAGCGGGGACTATTCCACTTTGAAATAGCCCCGAAGTTTGCGTTTTTTTGCTTACATATATATCTTTAATACAAAATCATTTTTTTTGTGGAGATAATGTTATGCAGAAAAGCGCAATTTCCATAATGAAGAAAATGGCCGTCCTGCTCCTGACCGCAGGCATCGGCCTCTCCATGGCGGGCTGGGACGGCAAGTCCAAAGAAAAGCCCGAAACGACGGTCATCGACCAGAAGACCTTCTACCTCATCAAGAACGAGGCCAACCTCGCCTGGTTCGCCGATACCGTGAACCGCACCGCGGGCAAGAGCATGCTCAACGCCAAGCTGACCGCGCCCATGAACATGAGGCACAAGCTGTTCGTGCCCATCGCGGCAGGCAAGGGCGACACGCAGTTCGGCGGCATATTCGACGGCGACGGCTACACCATATCGGACCTCTACATCGACGCCGCCAAAATTGGCGAAATCGAGAACCCCAACTGCGAAAAGGAAAAGGCCAAGTGCAACGCCCAGAACGTCGCCTTCATCGCGGTCCTCGGCGGGGGCACGGTCAAGAACCTGGTACTCGAAAACGTCGACATCACCGCCTCCACGAACGCGGGCGACATCCTGAGCAAGGAGCAGCCGATTACGGTCGGTAGCGTAGTCGCCTGGCAGACATCCGGAACCATAGAAGCCTGCTTCGCCACCGGCAACATCCAGACCAGCGGCAAGGGCAACGTCGTGGGCGGCATCGTCGGCAACATGAAGGGCGGCACCGCCAAGAACAACCTGAGCACCGTAAACATCCACGTGAGCGGCGACGAATCGTACGCGGGCGGAACCGTGGGCGTCATCCGCGGGAATGTCACCCTCCAGTCAAACGCATACGACGGCAGCAGCATCGTCAACAACGGGGACGGCTCCATCGGCGGCGTGATAGGCCACCTCGAAAACGGGACGGCGACCTTGTCGCACTGCTACTACGACACCGACATCGCTGACGACGGCATCGGCTTTACCACGAAGGATACCACGAAGGTGGAACTCAAGGGATCCACCTCCGGCGAAAAGAACCTCAACAGCGCCACAGTCGTCTGCGGCCTCAACAACGGCAACCTGGCCGAGGGCTCATGCCCCGAGGGAATCTGGAACCAGGGCGCCAAGCACATCTCGCTCAACAAGGCCTCGCTGAACGAGAACGGGAAAATCGTCTACCAGATTACCTTCGACGCGAACAAGGGCGTGTTCTCCAAGAGCGCGAAGACGAGCAAGCTGCTCGAAGCGGGCGAAACAATCACAGCGACCGAAATTACCGAGCCCCTCCGCGGTGACACCGTATTCGCGGGCTGGGCGCTCACCGCAGACGCCGAAGCCCCAGCCGCAGACCTCGGGGTTGCAGCGAAGGCCACGACCGTCTATGCCGTATGGAAGAAGATGTTCGCAATAACCTTTAACGCGAATGGCGGTGCATTCCTCAACGAAGCCGGAGAAACCATAATCGGGAACGCTTCGAAAATCGTCGCCGAAAACGCAGAAATCAACATGGAAGGCATCCGCATAGGCACGACTTACGGGGTCGACGAGACCACCTTCTACTTTGTCGGCTGGGCCACCGAAGCGGACGCCGAAGAGCCGCTGGAATCGCTCGGGACAGCAACCGGCAACGCCACCTTCTATGCGCTCTGGCGCGAAGAAGTGACCTACACCGTGACATTCGACGCGGGCATCGGCGGGTATTCCATCGCGTTCGTGAAAGAAGACGGCAAGGCGGTAAAGCCCGACGATCCCAAAGCCGAAGGATACACGTTCGGAGGCTGGTTCAATGGCGAAACGGCTTACGACTTCGACGAGGTCGTCACCAAGGACCTGACGCTCACCTCCCAGTGGAAGCCGGTCGAATACAAGATCACCTACGAACTCGGCGAGGGCAAGAACCACAAGGACAATCCGGCGACCTACACCGTCGAGACCGCGACCATCGCGCTTGGCGCCCCCACAAAAGAAGGCTACTCCTTCGACGGCTGGTTCTACGACAACAAATACACCGACAGGGCGACCCAGATTACGAAGGGCTCTACCGGCGACATGACGCTGTACGCCAAGTGGGAAATAGAGACCTTCACGGTTACCTACATGGCGGGCCGCTACGGGAAGGGAATCGTCGCATCCGACCTGAAGGAATACGGATTCGAAATCAACCTGAGCAAAAAGACCTATACCCGCGAAGGCTACAAGCAGACCGGATGGTCCACGACCGACGGCGGAAAACTCGCATACAAGCTCGGCGAGAAATACGACAAGAACGAAGGGCTTTCGCTATTCCCCTACTGGGAAGAAGACCCGGACGCCATCAGGCATAGCACCGTCGCAGCCGGCCCGAAGTTCGGGGCTGTCGCACATGGAAGGACGCTCGAAATCTACGGCATCGCCCCGGGTACAAGCCTGACCGTGTTCGACATGAACGGGCGCGCAATCCACCGGACGCTCTCGACATCCGCCAGCAGCTCCGTCACTATCGCGAAACCCGGCATCTACATGGTAAAGGCCGGCAACAACGTCGCGAGAGTCGGTATCAGGTAATCAGCCCTTCAGCAAGAAATCCACCGCGCGTTCCAAGTCTTCGACCTGACGCGCATGCACCTCAGCATAGCGTTCCGGAGCCCGGGACGCATATTCTTTATAGATTCCGGCATCGAGCAGCTGCACAAGGCGGTTCTTGATTTCGCTTACGGAATACGGGTCGAAATAGAGCACCGCGTCTCCGCATATTTCGGGCACGGAAGTCGTGCCGCTCGCCGCCACGGGCACGCCATAGCGCATGGATTGCACCGGCGGGTAACCGAATCCCTCGTTCAGCGAGGGGAACACGAACGCGTACGCATTCTTGTGCAGGAATTCCAGTTCCTTGCTTTCCACATAGCCGAGCAGCACAAAGCGGTCCTTGTGCTTGAGGTGGCGCAGGTATGCGCGCGCATTCGTCGCCCCGGTAATGACCATCTTCATGTCGAGCGACTTGCCCTGCGATTCGTACATGCCCACCAGCTCGTCGAACGCGATGGCGGCGCGCAGGTTGTTCTTTTCCCAGCGGGCCCCGCTCGTGAGCAAGAAATACTTTTTCGCGGCAACTCCCGGCGGCAAAAATCCTTCCGGTTCATATTCCGTCATGGGGCTGTAGAATACCGGTATTTCCAAATCCATGAGTTCCGGGAAGAACGACTTGATGGACGCGCGGCTGTGTTCGCTCACGGTAATGGCGCGGACCTTGCCCTCGGCCATGCGGGCGGCAAGAGCCTGGTACTTGGGCTTGTAGAAATACTTTTTCCAGCTTTCGCGATAGCGGACAAGCGCTTCCATCTTCTGCCCGAACTTTTTCGCGAAGCCCACGCCCGCCCAACTGTACTGCATTTCGAGGGCGCGGACGCCGTGCCATGTGAACACGAAATCCTTCACGGAAATGTTCCAGCGTTTTTCGAGAGAGAAGAGCGGCGTGTAGAAAGTGTCGATGCCGTTTTCGTCAACGATCTGCTGCGGGGTCTTCTCGTTGATATCGAACAGGGGGATGCCCTTCTCCTTGCAAGCCTCGACAATCGCAGGGTCCAGATACTTCTTGCTGTCGAACGCACAGCAGAACCCAGCACCGCGCTTTACCAGCGCCCAGAAAATCACTTCGCCGTAACTTCCGCCGCCATGGAACTTGGCGCTATGGATGGGCTGGACCGCGACAAGGTTAAAAAGCAGGTTCATCCTCACCTCCCCAGGATTCTTCCGATAACCCTCAAGGGGAACACGAGGAACGGCATCTTCTTGTACAACCACGCAAGCGACTTTGCGAAGGCGTAGCTGCGGATGATGTAGGCGCCGGCGGCCCCCACCTTGCGGGTCTGGAACTCGAACGCTTCCTTCGCGTGCGCAATCACGTCATCGTAATATTCGTTGATGGTAATGCTCTTGTCGGCATTCACCGTCACGGGAATGTTCTTCAAATTCGTGTAGAAATCCCTGCGCAAAATTTTCGGCAAGAAGAGGTCCATGCTTGCGGGCACCTTGTGGCCGCGGGTATCGATGATTCGCGAGCCGAAGAAGTGCAGCACCTTCGCCGTGGGCAAGAAACGGTTGCCGTAGGCCAGCTGGCAGTTCCAACCGCCGGGCATCTTCTTGGTGATGTAGCCGAACTTGAAGTTCGTCTCGGCGAGGCTAGCCATGTCGTAGGGGAAGTTTTTCGACACGCAATAAAGCCACAGCTCGTGCCAGGTCTCGAAGAACTTGCGTGCCTCGGGAGTATCCGCCGCAAACATCACTCCCCCGTTGAAAATCTCGTCGTTCAGGATAGGGGAAAAGCCCATCATCTTCGCGTTGTTCAAGACCTTCTTGCGGTTGATGGCCTTCGAGAGGTTCGTGTGGAAATCGAGCACCGCGTAGATGCCGCCCTTCCATTCCTCGGGAATCGAGAGGTCGCCCACGATCGCGATGTCGGAATCCATGTACAAGAAATCGCCATCGACCACGTTGCGCATGACCGTCTTCAGGTAACGGGAGCGCAGCATCGGCGTGAACTTCTCGTCGAGCGTGAGCACCTTGAGCTCATCCACCGCATCCTTGAGAACCGCGCGCGGCCCCGTAAGAGTCGCCGCCGTCTTGTCGTCGGTCAAGAGCGTCACGAAGGCGCCCGGGTTATGCACGCGCAAGGAGGCAATCGCCACGAGCGTCTGCTCGCAGAAAAAATCCTTCGGGGAACTGGTCAGAACAAAAAGGTACTTCACCATGTCACAATCCTCCTAGTCCTTCCACCACGCATTGCTATCATGCGTAATGCGCTTTTCTTCGGGCGGGAGCTTCATATAGTCGCCGTAAGCGCGCGAAAGGACATAATCATAATTTGCAAAGCCCGTGTACTCGCGGTTTTCGAACGGGAGTACGGTCTGCGGAAGCAATTTTTCCTTGTCCAAGATGGTATCTACGCGATTGTCGAAGAAGAGGCTCGTCACGTATTTGGACTTCTTGATATCGTAACGGCGGTGGAACCATTCCACGAACCTGCAAAAGCGCTTGCGGCCCACGACATAGGTAAACGCATTCAACACCCTCTTGTAAAAAAGATTCCAGGCATTCAGCGTCTTCGACGAAAAGTCCGTATCCATGGCAAGGCAAATGACGCGGATAAAAGCCGCAATCTGACAATAGATTTTCGCAAAGAACATCGAAGACGGAAGTCCGTCGTACGGGAACACATCGACCCAGAGGCCGCCGGCTTCCTTGTGCCGATCCGCCTTTACCACGGTCCTGCCGTCGCATATCTTCGCGAACGGGTAGAAATAGTAGTCGCAGGTATCGTCCTTGACTTCCAGCCATTCCGCCTTCTTGACATTCTTGTCTTTCAGCAGGGCCAAAAGCTTGTCATAGTCATCGCGCATGACGATGATATCCAGGTCGTCATCCCAGGGGATAAACCCCTTGTGGCGCACAGCCCCCAGGAGCGTACCGCAAGCGATGTAGTAACGAAGCCCGTTCTCGTTGCAGATACGCGCAATCTCGTCCATGATGCCCATCAGGATTTCGCGATATTCCGCGTGTTCAATCTTTCTCATTTTGCACCTTCCGCCTGCTTACGGTCGTCATCCAGCTTTTTCTTCGCCACCATCCAGTAAAGCCCGAGGAGAGCGAGAATCACCACATAGACGACAGCCTTCTGCCACAGTTCAAGGATAAAGATATCCATGTTGATGACTATATAAAACGCGATCAGGCCAACAATCCATACCGCCTGCGAAATGAGCCGCGCGGAATACGGACGGAGTCCCATCTTGAAAAGGTAGATGTTGTTGCAGACAATCGCCACAATGTTGTATGTAAGCATGGAGAGGGCGGCCCCCACCAGGCCAAACGCGGGTATAAGCAAATAACCCGAAACCAGGGCGACACCGAGCGAAATCACATCCATGATAAGCGAATAGAGGCTCTTGCCCATGCCGTTCAGGACCACGATGGACATGCCGCCAAAACCCGCCACCAGGTGCACCAGCAAAAGGATTCCCAGGGTTTCCGGCTGCACGATAAAGTCCTTGCCCGCAATTCCGAGAATGAGGTCCGGGAAAAGCACGATGAAGAACCCGATGAGCAGCTGGATAAACGTCACCATGAATACGCAATAGCTGTAAACCGGCTTCAAATCCGTATGGAGCCTTCCCTTGTCCATTCCCGCGACAACAGGCGTAAGGATAGGCGTAAAGCCCACGCGGATGGTCTGGAGCGCATTCGAGATGGTCACCATGATACCGTAGGCGCCCGCCTTTTCGGGCCCGAGGAAAAGCATCACCATCCAGAGGCTGGAACGCACCAGGAACGACGACACGAACTCGCCGAAACCGAGAGGGAGCGAATACTTCAGGAGAGCGCCGGAAACCGTTTTGCCCGGGCGGAGGGGCATATCGGGGAACTGCCCGCGCAGCAGCACAAAATGGACGCAGAAACCGACAACCTGTCCGGCGAGAAGGCCGAGCGGAAGGGCATGCGGAATGTCCAGGAAATAGAGCGCGATGGACACCGCCGGAGCAAGTGTCACCGTCAAGAAGGAATTCACGAACACCGCATTCTGCGGGCGGCGATTGCCTTCCGACGCCGTGCTGAACACATAGGTGCCCACATAGAACAAGAGCGAAAGCGCGTACCAGGGCATTTCCTTCGAAACGAGCGGCGTGAAGGAGCCCACGAAAATGACCGCCGTACAGAACAGGGCAATAGCGGCCGAAATCCAGAAGGATTCCATGATGCCGTCGTGCGGAGAACGCCCGGAAAGTTTGTTCTGCGGAAGATACCAGTAAAGGCCCTTGTCGAGGCCCAGTGTAGCGGAGTGCGCAATAGTGAGGAGGAGTGTCTGCGACGACACGAAAATACCAAACTCGGCAGCACCGAAAATACGCGCCATAACGAACGTCAGGAGCGGGCCGCAAACCTTGAGGATTGTACCCACAACATTGACGATCATGGCTTTTTTCAGGAACTTGCTATCAGTCTCTAAATTGCCCATGGTTTTCCAAATATAGATTTATTCCTCAAGGTAACCAGTCCAGGCATGGATAAGTCCCGATGAATTAACTATATTGTACGACAACACGACAAGGAGTCTGAATATACTACGTCAATCCGATTATCAAGAGTTTCTTCCGCACGAACCAGCCCGAAGGACGCGGCAAATACGTGAGGCTTGACCAGAACGAAAACCCCGATGGGATCCCTCAGTGGCTCTTTGACAAGGCGATGGCGAAAGTCACGCCGGAATACCTTTCCATTTACCCCGAAGAATCCAAACTCACCGAAGAATACGCGAAGGTCATTGGCCTCACCGCAGACAACATCGCTCTTACCGACGGTAGCGTCGTCGCGATGGGTTATGCCATCAAGGTGTTCGGTGAACCGGGCAAGGACCTCATCTGCGTCACCCCGACGTTCGGCATGTACAAGGTCTATGCCGACATGCAGGGCATGAACACGAAGTTCGTCCACTACGAAAGCGACTACACGTTCGACATCAACAAGTTGCTCGCCGAAATCAACGAGAACACGAGCCTCGTTTCCATCGTGAACCCGAACATGCCTATCGGCAACGCCTACACCATGGACGAAATCCGCAAGGTTCTCGACAAGGCGAAGGCCAACAACGCGCTCGTCATCGTCGACGAAGCGTACTACCTGTTCCACAAGGAGACGGCGCTTCCGCTCCTGAAGGAATACGACAACCTGGTCATCCTCCGCACCTTCTCGAAGATGCTCTCCATGCCGGGACTCCGCGTGGGCGTCGTGATTTCGAGCGCCGAAAACGTGCAGTACATTCGCAACTACAAGCCGCACTACACGGTGAATGCGGTGGCCCTCGCCGTCGCCGAAGAAATGGTCGCGAACTACGACCGCGTCGTGAAGGAACTCACCGACAAGTTCGAAGCCGGCAAGAAGTGCCTGCTCGAAGCCCTCGACAAGACCGGATATTCCTACATCCCGACGGAAGGATGCTTCATCTGCATCACGCCGAAGCACAGGACCGCCGAGTACATCACCGATGAACTCAAGAACCGCGGCATCCTCATATTCTGCGGCAAGGGCGATTCCGCAGGATTCCTGCGCGTCACCATCTGGGACAAGAAGTACATGGAAATGTTCATGAAGGAACTCGTTCAGATCGACGTTCCCGAAGGAGTATAGCATGAAGCATATCGCAATCATCCTCGCAGGCGGAGTCGGAAAGCGCATGGGCGGCGCTATGCCCAAGCAGTTCCTTTCCCTCAACGACAAGCCCGTCATCGTCTACACGCTCGAAAACTTCCAGAGAAACGAGAACATCGACGGCATCGTCGTCGTGTGCGTGGAAGACTGGATTGACCACTTGAAGGAAATTCTCGACGAATACAAGATTTCCAAGGTAAAGTGGGTTGTCGCCGGCGGCGAAACGTCTCACGATTCTACGAGGAACGGCATCTTCTTCTTGCGCGACAAGCTCGAGGACGGTGACCAGGTCATCATCCACGATGCCGCCCGCCCGATCCTTCCGCAAGGGGCCATCAACGAGATGTTGCGCGTCTCGCACGAAAAAGGCAACGCCTCGCTCGCCATTCCCTGCCACGAGACGGTACTTTTCACCGAAGACGGCCTGAGCGGTGACAAGGAACTCGACCGCAGTTCCATCATGCGCGTGCAGACCCCGCAGGCCTACAACTACAAGTTCATCCGCGAACTTTACGAGCAGGCCGAAAAGGATGACAAGCACGACTTCATCTATGCGGACCTCGTCGCCATCTACTACGGCAAGCGCATCTATTTTTCCAAGGGTTTCACGAACAACATCAAGATTACCCGCAAGGAAGACATCCCCCTGTGCAAGTCCTTGATGAAGTTCAGCGAAGAAGACCTGTTCAATTCGTAATATCAGGAGTCAAGAAATGTTCAAGACCATCGCCATCGGCTGCGACCACGCCGCCGTAGAATACAAGGACAAGCTCAGCGCCATCCTCAAGGAGCAGGGCTACAACGTCCTCAACATGGGTACCGATTCCACCGAATCCTGCGACTACCCGATTTACGCCAACAAGGTATGCGACAAGGTCGTTTCGAAAGAAGCAGACTGCGGCATCCTCATCTGCGGCACGGGTATCGGCATGAGCATGGCGGCAAACAAGAGGAAGGGCATCCGCGCTGCTGTCTGCGGCGACCTCAAGTCTAGCGAATTCACCAGGCTCCACAACAATGCGAACGTGCTCTGCATGGGCGCACGCATCATCCCCTTCGAACTCTGCGAGCAAATTACGAAGAAATTCCTCGAAACCGAGTTCATGGGTGGCAAGCACAAGGTGCGTATCGACATGTTCGAACCCGCCGAATAAATCGGACTCAGGAATCCCGTTCCGGCGGGATTCCTTCCAAATCACACTTTTTTACACTCGCTACGCATTTTTTTTACTAAATTAATTGATGTATGGTACAGTTTAGTCAAACTTCCTGGCAAGAATTTTCGCTTCCCAATGTCTTGGAAACGCTTCAATATGCGCCCCTGAATTTGACTATCGGCAAAAATCCGCTGCTCCATTACACTCTCCCGAAGGAACTCGAAGCCGGAGCTACCATCAAGTACCAGCTCCAATACGGTTTCAAGGTCATCCGCTGGACCGGCATCATCAGTTCGATAAAGGACAACAGCATTACAGTCCGTCTCGGACAGGGTCCTTTCCGCGGATTCACGGCCAGCCACAAGTTTGTATCCGAAGGGCACATGACCGCCTGCTACGACGAACTCTCGTTCCAGGGCTTCACGGCGGTCCCCGAGGAAACTTTCGCAGAAATTGCCTCCAAGGCGAACCTCGTGTATGCGATATTTGCCCGCAAGGCGGCCCGCGACGTGTATGTCGCCGTAGAAACCCGAAAGAAGACGCAATCCTTCGGCGCTCTCGATATCGGAGCCACCGCCGGCTAACGCAACCGGTAACATTCCCATGTACAGGAACATGAGACAGGCCCTGCAGGATCTGGAAAAAGCAGGTTTGCTCAGGCGTATCCGCGAAGAAGTGGATCCGCACCTCCAGATGGCAGAAATCGCCCGCCAGGCATTCGACCGCGGGGGCCCGGCGCTCCTTTTCGAGAAGGTGAAAGGATGCCGTTTCCAGGCGGCGGCGAACATTTTCGGGACCCGCGAGCGCATGGAATTTCTGTTCCGCGATACGCTAGAAAGCACGCGGACCGCAATTTCCTTCAAATCGAACCCGATAGATTTTTTCAGGCATGCGACACCCGCAGCGCTTTTCCGGGCGGCAAAAGCGGGCATCCGCGCGCTCCCGAAGCGTTCGGGCAGCATCCGCGACTTCGAGGAATGCACGCTGGCCGACCTCCCGCAAATCGTGGGCTGGCCCGAAGACGGCGGCGCCTTCGTGACGCTCCCGCAGGTGGCATCGCGCCCGGCCGAACACGCAGGCATTCTGCAGACGAACCTCGGCATGTACCGCGTGCAGATTTCCGGCAACGACTATTCCGCAAATGAATGCGGGTTGCATTACCAGATAAAGCGGGATATCGCGCGCCACCACAGGAAAGCAATTGAGGAAGGCCGCCCGCTCAAGGTGAGCGTGTTCATCGGAGGTCCGCCCGCCCATACCGTAGCCGCGGTGATGCCTATGCCGGAGAATTTGTCCGAACTGACTTTCGCCGGAATGCTCGGCGGGCGGAGATTCCGCTATTTCGAGCACGACGGTTACCTTGTCTCCAGCGATGCCGAATTTTGTATTTTAGGAGAGATGGCTCCAGACCTGAAACCAGAAGGCCCGTTCGGCGACCATGTGGGGTATTACTCCGGTAAGCACCCCTTCCCCTACATGCGCGTGAAGAAGGTGCTCTGCAAGAAGAACGCCATCTACCCGTTCACATCCGTAGGCCGCCCCCCGAAAGAAGACACCATCTTCGGGGATTTCATACACGAGCTCACGAAGCCGATGGTACCCGCGTCCATCCCGGGGGTACACGCGGTTCACGCGGTCGACGCCGCCGGAGTGCACCCGCTGTGCCTCGCCATCGCGAGCGAGCGGTTCGTGCCCTACGCCAGGCCCGAGAACCGCGAACCGATGGAACTCCTCAAGACAGCGAACGCGCTGCTCGGTTTCAACCAGGTTTCGCTTTCCAAGTACCTGATGGTGGCCGCGAAGGAAGATGCAAGCGGCACGCTAGATGCCAGCGAAATCCCCGCCGATAGAAGCGCAGGGCAAGACGCCCGCGAGTCACTGGATGTCCGCGACGTGCCCGCGTTCTTTGCGCATGTCCTCGAGCGCATCGATTTTTCCCGCGATCTGCATTTCCAGACCTCCACGACCATCGACACGCTCGACTACACGGGCACCAGCCTGAATCACGGGTCAAAACTCGTCGTCGCCGCCGCCGGGCTAAAGCGCCGCGAACTGCGCGACAACAGCGAGGACCTCGCAAGCCTGGCGCTGCCCGCCGGCTTCACGAACCCGAAAATCGCCATGAAGGGCGTTCTCGCCATCCAGAGGAACGCAACAGGGGCCGCACCTTCGTCCGACGACATCACTCCCCTGCTGGATGCGCTAACAAAGTGGCAGTTCCGCGAAAACTACCCGTGGGTGAGCATCGTGGACGACACCTCCACCATCGGCGGCAGCACCCAAAAGAGCCTCGACGATTTTATTTGGATGACATTCACACGCTCCGACCCCGCACAGGACGCCTACGGGCCGGACGCGCACTTCGTAGACAAGCACTGGTCCATCCAAGCGCCTCTCGTAATCGACGCGCGCATCAAGCCGCGTCACCAGAAACCACTCAGCGTTCCCGAAACCGTTATCGGAGACGCAAGCAAGATTCTCGACAATGCGGGTATTCCCTTAAGGAGGAGGAATGCGCACTAAGTTCATCGTTTTTTTATTGTCAACATTGTTCGTTCTCTCGGGTACAGCGGCCGCGCACAAATGCGGCATGGAAGTAGCCCACCAAAACAGGATAAAGGCAGCCGCCAACCCCAAAGGTTTCGCCGCCAAGCGCATTCAATTCGCCAGAGCCCCCAGGGACTGCGAGGCCAGCGACTACTACGATTCCGTCTACACGCGCGAATCCGAGCATTTCCAAATTTTCTACACGCTCGGCGAAGGTCCGCACGCCACGATTCCCGCATTCATTGACTCGCTCGTCGTCGCGCTCGAAGAGGCCTTCTATTTCCACACAAAAACCATGGGCATGCGCACCCCGATGGGTATCGACACTACAAACCATTACCAGAAGCCCGTTAAAAAGGGGCTGTACCCAATCGAAGTCGCAGAAATAGATTTTTTGCGCGACCCCTACTACGTTGTCGGCGGACTAGCCTGCAACGGCTGCTACGGCGTCACCTACCCCGACACCACCGACCACAACAAGTCGGCCATCATTATCGACAACGACTTCCGATACGTGCCCACACTTGGACAGCGCGAAACCTCACTCGTAAAAGACGGAAAAACCTGCTACTATCCCGTTTCCTCCGAAGTCCAATACAACCACGCCGACGGATTTTCGTACGTCGACGACTGGGCCAAAGCCATCCGAGTCACGGCCTTCCATGAACTCTACCACGCCGTCCAACTGCGGTATGTCAGCCTGTTCGATCACTGGATTCCCTGGATCGAGGCCTCCGCCACAGCAAACGAAGAAATCGGCGTTCCCGACATAAATGATTACGTCTTCTACGTCCCCTATTTCTTCTCGAAAATAGACTTAGTCCCGCTCTACATGCTGGATTCGCTCGCCAAATACGGGGAAAGCACCCTGTACCTGTACCTTTACAAAAACGTAGACAAGCACTTCGACAGGGATATCTGGGAGAGATTCGCCAAAACGCCTGATTTGTCTTTCGAAGAAAATCTCGAAAAATTGCTCAAGGCAAAGAATCTATCCGCCGATTCCGTGTTCCACGATTTCGCGACGCGTCTCGCATTTTCGGGAGAAAGGTCTAAAGACGTCGACAAGAAATTCTGGGTATGGGATGACCAGCCGAAATGGGGCACACCCAGGATAAGGTCGGGACTCAACTACAACACCTATAGCAAGGAAGACGACTTCTACGCCGGCAAGGATCGTTCCAACATCAACAGGTTCGAGCCGGACACCACCCAATACATGTTCCGCTACTACAAAGATGGCGAACCCGATCTCGAAAACTACAAGGGGCGCGCCTCCGTGCTCCTGTTCAAGGGGAACACGACCGAAATCTGCAGGATAGCCAATACCGCGACCATAGATTCAATCAACAGGCTAACCTTCACGGCCGATTCCATCTTATGGGTATTCAGCAGTTTCTCGAATCCGAAGCCCATTCCCGAAATCGTCAAGGATTCCACGCTGCGCGCATTCCCCGTTCCCTGGCGCGGTTCCGGCATGCTGTGCTTCACGCCGCTTCCCGACACCAAGAAGTTCATCGAGATCCGCACGAGCCGAGGTGAACTCGTAATGCGCGAGCCGTACACCAAGACGACGCACTGCATCAGCGAAGAACGCATCAAGGAAAAGATGAAGCCGGGCGTATACCGCTTCCGTGCAGGCGCCAGCGGAAAACTCGAGAAATTCCTGGTAGTGTACTAAAGCAACTCGCCAATCCAGGGGAAGAGATTGTCCTGGTTCTCGAGCTTCGCGAGGAGCGAGGTGTCGGGTTTCTTGCTGCCCGCCGAAAGCCCCGCCATCGCGGAGACATAGAGCGAACGCACATTTTCGTAATGCCCGTTCAGCCGCGACTTCGCGTAATCCGCCGCGGACTTGTTGTGAATCATGAACGCCCAGTCAGAAGCCTGGAACAGCAGGAGTTCGCGGGCCATCTGTTCGTAGAAGCGGCGGTAGAGTTTCGCCTGCGCGCCACCATTGCAGGCATCCAGCGCGTTCTTGAACGCATCCATCATCCCGCGCATGCGGAAGAACAGCGGGTACTCCCAGCAAACTTCGTCGTTCATCCAGACTTCGCCGAAACCGCCTTCACCCCACGAAGAGAACGCCGGATCATGCACATCCCCATCGCACGAGGAATGCATCGTGGATTCCAGCGAAGCCATCTCCACCGTGTTGGAACAGGCGGCGCGCTCGAACATCTTCTCGATGAACGCAGGCCCTTCGAACCACCAGTGTCCGAAAAGCTCCGCATCGTAAGGGCATAGGATGGAGACCTTGTTGCCCTCCATCTTCGGGAGGAGTTCGGTGACGGTCGCCTCGCGGTTCGCGATAAAGAGCCTCGCGTGGTCTTCGACCAGACGGAGCGCGTTCCACGGGCGGTAAACCTGCTTGTCTTCGCTACCCGTAATGCGGTAGTACTTGAGTCCCGTTTCGATAGGGGTCGAGCCCGCCATGAAGTAGTCGCCTAGGTAGTCGGGCTCGCGTTCGTACGCGATATCCTTGAAGAACTCGCGGTATTCGGGATGCCCGGGGTAGCCTGTCTTGCGGCTCCATACTTCCATGGAACTGCCCTGTTCGCGGCCCATGCAATAAAGCCCCGCAGGGGTCTTTATTGGCGCAAATACTCCGTATTTGGGCGTGGGTCTAGCCAAAAGCACGCCGTGGGTCTCGAGGAAAAAGTACTCAAAGCCGAATTCGGCCAGAATGAAATCGAGCCCCGAAAAATACCCGCATTCGGGGAGCCAAAGCCCGCGGGGCCTAAACCCGAATACCTTTTCAAAAGCCTTCACGGTCACGCCGAGCTGCAGGCGAATCGCCGTCACGTCGGACTGGTAAGCCGGCAAAAACGGATGCGTCCCCACGCACGTAAGGAGCGTGAGCTTGCCGCAATCCGAAAGCCTCTTCAGCGAAGGCACAATCTCGCAATTGCAGATGCGTTCCCAGTAGTCGATAAGCGAGCGCTGCCTGCGGGTATAGAACTCGATTACGGGCAGGCGCTCCGGGTCGTCCGCAAAGCGCACGCGTTCCTTTTCGAGCAGCTGTTCCTGCATGTGCAGGTGGCGCGTAAATTTTTTCAGGAGCGATTCATCGGTAAGCATCGCGAGGAGCGCCGAAGATACGCTCAGGTTGAGCGTCCCGGGCACGCCCTTCTCCTCGAGCCGGAAAAGCATCTGCACCACCGGCAGATACGTCTCCGCCATAGCCTCGAAAAACCAGTTCTCTTCCAAGAACCGGTCGTATTCGGGTTCGCGCACAAAAGGCAGGTGCGCATGCAACAGCAGGTGTATCTTACCGGGCGCGGACAATTTGCCCTCGAGGTCTATCGAGCAGGCGTGCCTACTCGGTACGCTTCACGACGATGGGGACAATCGTTGTCGGGAAATCGCCATCCTTGTCGGTCGCGAACACCGGGATGATCTTCGTGGAATCCGGCAGGTCTTCTTCAAAGCTGAAGGTGCCGTCCGGGTTCAGCGGGAACGGTTCGCCGCGCACCTGCAGGTGAGCGTCGGGGCGCGTGCCGCCGTAAACGATCAAGCGTGTCTTCACCCACAAGAAGAAATCCTTCCCGTAGTTCACGGAATCCTTCGGGAGTTCAAGCTTGTTGCTCTTGAGGGCCGCACTAGAAAGCGCGCCCGAGAACATGGAACCCGAAGAGCTGGAAAGCGATTCGAGCCAGTTCTTGGCCGACATGCTCGAAAGGCCCGAGCTGCCGAAACCGCCCATGGCCGCACCACCGAGGGATGCGCGCACGAACACGTCATCGACATTCACTTCGGAACCGTTCGGAGTATAGGCCTGCACCGGCGCGGATTCGACCAGCGGCATAAAATTATTGCCCTCGGCAAAACCGAGCACGGCCACCGTATTGTCAGTAGCCTTGTTTTCAACATACCAGCTGCGGGCATCGGCAGGCACCACCACGTCGTGGAACTTGCGCTTCTTGGCACGCTTCACGGTAAGGTCGCCCGAAACGTCGAACAGGCGGAGCACCAGCTTGCTCTTGCCCTTCTTGACACTCTTGATGCGGTCTTCGGATACATCCCAGAAAGCCTGCATCCAGTTCGGATCCTTCTGCATGAGCACGAGGTATTCCGGATCGAAGGTCTGTGCCATGCTGGCGGTCTTCGTCACCGGCTTTGCGGCAGCCTTAGCGGCAGTCACCTTTTCGACGGACTTCTTCACCGCGGCAACCTTCTTGGCCACAGCCTTCGCCGTAACCTTAACTTTCACATCGGTCTGTTCCGATGCCTTCGGGGCGGACTTGGCCGCAGCCTTGACCGGGGCCTTCGCGGCCTTTACGGCCTTTGCCGCAGGCTTAACAGCAGACTTCACGGAAGCCTTAGCAGCCGACTTCACCGTCTCTTCGACAGCCTTCACCGCCTTCGCCGGCTTCTCCGCTGCAGTCTTCGCCTTCTTAGCGACGGTCTTCACCGCAGACTTCACTGCAGTCTTTATCTTGGAGGTCGTTTCCTTTACGGCCTTCTCCACCTTCTTGGTGGTATTCGTCTTCTCTGTTTTTTTCGTAGCCATTTCTAGCCTCCTACAGTAAAAAACTATCGACGGGACTGACCCCAGCTGCCTATGCCCATCAGGCCCAGGCGGATGCCGAAGAACACTTCTTCCCAGTTACCCTCGGATTCCGAGAAGCGCTTGCCGCCCTGGAGCGCCAAGTCGAGGGAAATGCCCTTGCGGCCGAGCGGGAACCCGGCACCAACGGAACCGCCCACTTCGTAAACATCGGCGACATACCAGTTCTTGAACCATGCGCCCGCGCGATAAGTGACCCTATCCAGGAACGGATCGTAGTAGAGGGAGCTTCCGTCACGCTGGTAACCGATAGATGCGACAAAGTCATCCTGCGTTTCGGTCTTGCTTCTCATGTCGTAGCTGTGGCCGATGTTTTCAACATCTTCGTCCCACTTGCGCCACTGCAAATCCATCATCACGTTGTGACGCTTGGCCAGGCGGTAGTTCACGCCCGTAGCGAACAAAGCGGGAATTTTCACCTTGCGTTCGATGCAACTCGGAACGAGCGTATCGAGTTCCGAGAAGCGGAGGTTGTATTCCAACTTGTTGAGAAGCGTGTAGCCCGTGGTGTACGAGAAGTAGAACGAGGACTGGCGCCCGCGGTACTGCACAGAGCCGGAGTAGTAAGCCGGATGGTGGTCAATTTCCCAGGAACCTTCCACGTAATCCGACAGTTCGGCGTTGTTCGTCGCCCACATATCCTCGTCAGCGACACCATCTTTGTTCGGGCCGAGCGTAAGACTACGCACCATGCTGCCCATCACGATGTGCACGGAAGCACCGAGGGAGATGTTGCGGAGGTACGGGAGCCTCACGGCGTAAGTCGGGATAATCTCGTAGACACTGCCCTTGTACTCGATGCGGGCATCAGCATGGGACAAGGTATCCACGACGCTTTCACGGATAGACGAAGCATAGTGCTGCCACAGAGAAACGCCGAATGCGCCAAAATCGCCCATCGGGAACGACAGGTTGAACGAAGGCATCGAGATGTTGCTCGTGAAATAGCTGTCACTGTGCAACTCGATGGCATACATGTCCATGAGGAAGTTCAGGTTGAACACGACCTTCGTGTCGAAAGCCATGCGCGCCGGGTTTATGACAGAAAGGCCTTCCGCCTCGCCCGTCTTGGCCCCACCCGCAAAACCGCGACCCGCGGCAGCTGCAGAACCACCTGCAATCTGTTCCTCACCCAAAGCATCAATACCAATCATAGAAGCCGACGCAAAGGCGGCACAACAAAGAATCAATCCTAAAAACTTTTTCATTCTTCACCTCCGCGCTTGGTAGCAAGCCAGAGTTTGAGATTAGCAGGCTGGCTGAACGTTTTGCCGAAATCGTAGCGGGCGTAATCGAAATACTTGAAGAACACCTTGACGGAATCGCCGTCCTCCGTCTTGTAGTCCGCATAAAGGGAATCCTTGTCCTGCAGTACCGGGTAGCCGAGACGGACCATCATCTTGAAATTGCGCCCGTTCTTCGCCTGGTTGATAAGGTCACGCAGGCCATAGGTCACCTGGAGCGAGAGCGAATCGCCGTCGTAGAACACCATGTTCGGGTGACCCGACTCGGCCACTTGTTTGCGGTTCACCTTGTACATCTCCATACGGCGGACTTCTTCACCGAGACTATCGATAAAGGAGCCCACGACAACCTGGATAGGCAGTCCCAGTTCATTCAAGCCATCGGCGTCGTCGCGTACCAGATTGAGCTGGGCAAGGACGACCGCCTGGCGCACATCGTTGCTGTCGCCTTCATCAAACGGGAAGGCATCGCCATAGAAATCGGAAAGAGATTCGAGGATCTTCTCCGACGGGTATTCCACGACTAAGGATTCGAGTACGCCGCCACGCACAACGAGGCAATCCTCGCAGAAATCATCGTAGACGACTATATTGCTCGCGCGGAAAGGCGGAAGCCTCTTGACGGCCGTATCCGAAACAGAGCGCATGAGGAATTCGGGCGGGTAATTGCTAACCGGGCCATAGAAGCGGTAAACATGCTTGGCCTCCGATGCGGAGATGCGCAACTGGAGGTGACATGCGGGACCAGCCTTCTTCATGTCCTCGACAAAAGCGGCAGGCAGGTCAAATCTCACCAAAGAATCCTTCGCTCCGATGGAAATCTCGTAAGAGGTATCCGCGGAATTGTCCGTCTTCCATTCCTTGAGTTCTTCGGCCCAATCAGAAACAGAGACCTTGCCCACGCTGTCGATAAAGGACTTTTTCTGTCCGTTGTCGAGAATCCATTCAAGTTTCAGATCGAGAGTCTCCTTGTACGGGAGCGAATCCTGGGGGAAACGCTTGGCGTTATAGAATTCCTTGTCCACGAACAGCACAATGGCAGCCGCAGCCGAATCCGCATCGCTCATCTCGTCGAGGAACGAGGAATCGATGAATGCGAAATCGAAGACGACGTCGTGAGACAGGCCCGCCAGCGAACCGAAGACCATCGTACTTTCCACGGCGAATACCGAATTGCCGGCATACGTTTTCGCGGATACGGGAGTAAGGTCATTCACCGTGAGCATCTGGACCTTGTAACTATCAGGCAGACCCTGGTCCGAAAGCCAGCTGCTCAAGCTCGAATCGCTAGAATCGAAAAGACAGGCCGTCAGGACAATAGCCCACGCGACCAAAAAAGACAATAACGCAATATTTTTCTTCTTCACTCGGAACTCCGAATCGTGTTGAACATTTTTTCGGACATTAATATAGAAAAAGAGCCCTGTTTTCACCCAATTTTGGCAAAAAAACACCCCGTCAACGCACCTCCTCCACCCCCAAAAAACATATATTTGAAATAAAGTAGGAGTCAATTATGAAATTGCGTTTTCGTCTAGGTAAGTTTTTATTGTCCGTAACCGCCATATTCTGGGCAAGTTGCAGTGACGAAGCCCAGCCCCTTTACGGCACTATTGGCACCGACGATTCCGCCCCGGAATCGAGCGAGTCCCTCGAACCGCCTTCTTCGGCCTCTATTGAAGAGACATCCAGCAATTCCGAAGCGACATCGAGCGAAACTCCCGAATCGTCTTCCTCGACTCCGGCAGAAAACCTCTCCAGCAGCAGCGCCGAGCAATACAGGCTCGCCAGCGATTCGAGCGTCACCTGCACCTCAGAGCAAATCATCTACAGTGAATGTGTGTACTTAAGCACAAAAAGTGATAGGTCCAGAACCTGTCCTTCTCTACAAGCTGACCTAGAGAACAACACGACTCGTTCCATCGAGGAATTGGCCGAAATAGAAGACGACCTGGAAAATTGCTCCGAATTCCTTGAAGAACCCCTTTACGGAGTTCCTTCCTGCATGAACCAAATGAGAGTCCGCTTTGAATACAAGTGTTCCGACGGCAAGACCTATACAAATTTAAGGGCGAAGGATGGGCTAATTTATACAGAAACTGCATATGACAGTTTGTTCAACAGCAGTTCCAGTTTCACTAGCAGCTCCAGCGAGGCTTCCAGCAGTTCCGCTGCCCCGTCCCCGCTTTGCCAAAAGACGGACTTCGTTTTAAGGGATATAGTCGCCGACAGCTGCATAGCCCAGAAGCTGGACAGCCTCGCCGCCGCTGGCGAAGACGTTTCAGACAACTTAAAAAAATGCGTCAATTCTTCGTACCGCAGAGCGTACGATGGAGAATACGCGCAAACCCAGATTTGCGACGGCGAAACGACAGTAAACCCGCGCTACCAGGCCAAGCTGGACTCCATCCGCAAAGAAGTCGACAAGACAATCAATCTTTGCAAGGCGCCCGATGTTCCGGCCGATAGCGCCAAAACCCCTGCGGACAGCACCGTGACGCCGATAGACACCGCCGCGACATCACAGGAATAGCGCTATATAAGCACTTTTCCTCACATCCCTAGTAACTAGGAACTAGGAACTCGTAACTCCATTTACTATATTTGCCCTCGTAAAATCAAGAGGACATTATGGCCCAATTTAACGCGCATTTCAGGAACATCAACGGGGACGATACCTACCCGCTGACCGACGTCATTTACCGCAGCAAGGTGGACGGAAGCCTGCTCGAAGTCGAGCACGACCGCAAGGCCCTTGCAAGCAAGAGCCCCGACGAATGGAAGAAGCTGTTCGCCGAACGCCGCATGAGCTTCGAACCCGCCGACATGAGCGGTATCTGGAGCAAGCGCGAGATGGTTCTCCCCGACATGCCGCTCGAAGACATCGTGACGATGCGCGAAGGCTGGAGCCCGCTCTTTGACGCCGCCCCGCTCGCCCGCGAACTCGGCATCGGAAGCCTCAAGGTGAAGCTCTGCGGCAACTCCCACACCGGTTCCTTCAAGGACCTCGGCATGACGGTCCTCGTGAGCCAGGTGAATCACATCATCAAGAAGGGCATCCACCCGATTGACGCCGTGGCCTGCGCCTCTACCGGCGACACTTCCGCCGCTTTGAGCGCCTACTGCGCCAAGGCCGGCATCCCCTCCATCGTGTTCCTGCCCGCCGGCAAGACGAGCGTCGCCCAGCTGATCCAGCCGATTTCCAACGGCAGCATCGTGCTCGCCCTCGACACCGACTTTGACGGTTGCATGAAGATCGTGCAGCAGGTCACCGCCGACAACCGCATCTACCTCGCGAACTCCATGAACAGCCTCCGCGTGGAAGGCCAGAAGACGATTTCTCCGGAAATCTGCCAGGAAATGGGCTGGAAGGTCCCCGACACCGTGATTATCCCGGGCGGAAACCTCGGTAACGTAAGCGCTTTGGCCAAGGGTTTTGAAGACTGCCTCGCTATGGGCCTCATCGACCGCATCCCGCGCATCATCGTCGCCCAGGCCGAAAACGCCAACCCGTTCTTCCAGGCTTACGAACGCGGCTTCGACAAGCTCGAACCCATGCAGGCCAAGAAGACGCTCGCAAGCGCCATCCAGATCGGCAACCCGGTCAGCTACCCGAAGGCCGTACGTGCCATCCAGAAGACGAACGGCATGGTCGTGAGCGTCTCCGAAGAAGAACTCGCGAACGCCGCCCACCGCGGTGACCGCATCGGCCTCTACTGCTGCCCGCATACGGGTGTCGCCCTCGGCGCCCTCGAAAAGCTCGTGGCCGCAGGCAAGATCGCGAAGGACGAGAACGTTGTCGTCATCAGCACGGCACACGGCCTCAAGTTCACCGAATTCAAGGTAGGCTACCACGAAAAGAAGCTCGAAAACATCTCCTCCAAGTACGCGAACCCCGTGTTCAAGGCTCCGGCAGACCTCGGCGCCGTCATGGACATCTTGAAGAAAGAGATGGCGGAACGCCGCCGCTAATGCGCAAGCATTGGCAAATGGCCCCAAGCCGCCGCTAATGCGCAAGCATTGGCAAATGGCCTCAAGCCGCCGCTAATGCGCAAGCATTGGCAAATGGCCCCAAGCCGCCGCTAATTTCAACCGAGTAATTACAAAAAAGGCTCCGCGTTTGCGGAGCCCTTTTTATATCCTTAGGCCCTATCGTGGCGGTCGGCGGCCGCACTCCAGGACAACATTCTCAGGACTATTTTTTCTTCTTGCGGCGTACGCCCCACTTGTCCTTGATTTCTTCTTCGATCTTCTTCTTCTCGTAGCGGACGACCATCTTGAACTGCACCGTGTAAACGCCCGTTCCCACGAAGCGGCCGCGATGATCCTTGAAGTTCCAGTTCACGAAGATCTTCTTGTCCGAAATAAGGCAGTTACCGCCGAACTTCGGGCTGTTACAAGGCACGAGGATGGTCGTATCGTTCACGTACTGTCCCAGGTGGTCATAGTAGTTCACGACAAACGTGATGAACACCTTCTCCGGATCAAGCGAGTCGAGCACGGTCGGGTCCACCGTACCGTCGGCAGAAATCTGCGCGCGGTCTAGGAGTTGCGGCACGAAGCGTTCACCCAGCTGCACCAGCTGTCCGAGCGCTCCCTCCTTCTCCATGTCTTCCTTGGTCGTAGAACCTTCCATGTAACGCAGGTTCACCGAGCTCAAGGTGCGCAGCACTTCATCTTCGCCGTCGAAGGTACCCATATTGGTCGCCTCGACAAGGTGGTTCAGCAGGCCAGCGATAACAACCGGGCTCGGCTTTTCACCGGCAACGTTGCCGAAGTTATCCTGGATGACGCCCTTCGCGCCCTTCACCACCATGAGCGAGTCGCCCGGGAGGATAGTGGAGACGCTGCCGTCGATGATGAGCTTCGCGCTCAGGCCATCGGCAGCCCAGTCGATTCCCTTCGGGTTGATATCGATGATATCCTTGCCATGGATGTAGCGGAAGAAGTCGTCACCCTTCAAATCCTTGTACTTGATGGTTTCGGAGAAGTACACGATGAGGGTATCGGCCTTGTTCCCGTAGCTGAGGGTAACGCCAGCGACCACAGGCGACATCTTGTCGACAAGCGGAGCGGCTTCTTCGCTTACGAACGTCTGTCCCAACACGTCGTAGTAGCTGAAGATGGTCGCATTCGGCAGCGACTCGCTGATGCTCGTCACGCCCTTCGCGATCGGGGTCGTAGAATGCACTTCCCACACGAGGCGCGTGGAATCCTTGCCGTCGAACTTCATGTCGGAGGGCTGGGCCTGGAGCTGGATGAGCATGCCGCGTTCGCTGTACCACGGGAACGTCGCATAGATCATGTCCTTTTCCTTGCCACTCAGCGATTCGCTGAAGACCGTGACGACATGGTCAAGCACGCCATCGCCGTCTTCGTCCCTGTACTCGACTTCGACTACAGAGGGCAGGCGATCAATGACGGTCACCATGACCTCGCGATCGTATTCGTCGGAAGTCACATAGCGCAGGTTGCTGAACTGCACTTGCGGGTGCAGCGAGACGCTATCGCGCTTGTTGCCCTTGAGGCCCATGTTCGCGCCCACGAGGATAACCATGTTCCTGGTCGGCATGTACACGTTCGTAATCTGATCCAGATCGAAGCCGTAGCGCTTGGCATCCTGTTTGAGCATCACGAGCAGTTCAGGCGTCGAGAGATCCTTCGGAATGATGTCGATGTTGAACTCGATAAACAGGGAGTCCTTGCCCCTCGTGTTGCGGATGGCGAAGGCGTCCTTGATAACGTGGCTGCCGACCTCGACGATACCCGCCTCGCGGACGTAAGTCGAACCGTCATGCACGTTTTTGTAGGTGATGATGGCGATGGCATCGTCCGGGAACTTCTCCGGGAACTTCAGGTCTTCCACCTTCAGGGATATGCGGTCGCGGGAACCGTTCAATGTGGGTTTGTGCTTCGTCCTGAGCGTATCGCCGTTCACCACGAGCACCACGGAGGCCACTTCGAGATCCGCAATCACGGAATCCTTCAGCACGATTTCCACGTAATCCAGGCCTTCGATGTCATCGGAATCCTTGATGTAGCCAAGTTCCGCATCCGGAATCGGGTCGTAGAAGTTGATGTTATCGATAATGACGGTCGTGTTGCTCACGGGATCATGCACAATGATGGAACCGCCCTGGATAACGCTGTCCGCAGTCACCCAGATGGTAATGGAGCCGTCGGCGTGCACCTTGATAGTGTCGTTCGGATTCGGGTTCGTGGGGTCAATCAGGATGAGGCCCGAGCCCGTCGCGAACGTGAGGCTATCCAGGTTGGTACCGAAGTATTCGGCGACCTTCGCAGAATCGAGCGTGAGAGCCACCACCTGGCCCACCTGGGCGGAATCCAGTCCGGAATTCACGCGCAGGTCAAGGTTAATACCGGTCGGATTGTTCTCTTCCATGTAGTAGTTCTCGCCAATCTTGATAACGCCGCTACCGGAATCCACCGGCAAGAGCACCGTGGCCGTAGCGACAAGGGAATCGCCCTTCTCGTACTTGTCATCGGACGGGTAGAAGTCGATGCCGCCACTGCTGGAGAGGTCGTAGTCTTCGAATCCGACATACACTCTCGAGGAACTCGAACTGTTTTCGATATCTTCGGCACCGGTCTGCCTGCTGGAAGAGGTTCCCGGGTTGCTGCCGGAAGAAGTACCCGGAGTACCGCCGGAAGAATTGCCGTTATTGCCGCTGGAGTTGCCCGGATTATCGTTGGACGAACCGGGGTTGCTGCCGCTGGAGTTCGGGTTGTCGTTGGACGAACCGGGGTTGCTGCCGCTGGAGTTGCCCGGGTTGTCGTTGGACGAACCGGGGTTGCTGCCGCTGGAGTTCGGGTTGTCGTTGGACGAACCGGGGTTGCTGCCGCTGGAGTTCGGGTTGTCGTTGGACGAACCGGGGTTGCTGCCGCTAGAGTTCGGGTTGTCGTTGGACGAACCAGGATTGTTGCCGCTGGAGTTGCCCGAAGAAGAGGACTTCACACTGCTGCTGGACTTCACGCTGGAAGAGGATTCCTGGTAAGTGATACGCGAAGAGCTGAAACCGACGCTGCTGCTGTATTCATCTTCGTCGGAACCGGTGGTCGCACCCGTACGGACGACGCCTGCGCCCGAAAGGGGAGCAAGATCATCGAGGTAGTTGTCTATCCACTGCACGTGCACGAGCACGTTGTCGTTAATCCTCTTGTTCGGATTCGCCGCATAGTCCACGAACACAAGGTGGCCCGTATTGCTAGCCACAAAAAGGTGTCCCATGCCGTCGACGGTACCCTGGTCGAGTCGCCAACCCACATCAGGGGTTCTCGGCTGGGTCAGGTTGGCCGAAGATTCAACGAAGAAATAGTCACGCAGGTCGATGAAAGCGACCACTTCCGCCTTCATCTTGCCGCCCTGCTTGTAGGGCTTGATCTGCACGATGCGCGCGCCACCGAATACGAAGATGGTCTCGGAATACGGGTCGTACGTGCCGCCATGCGCACCTTCGAGGGAGTCGATGAGGATGGTCGTACCGAGCTTGGTAATGACGGAATCGCCGACTTCACCGCCGATAGTATTCTTATTACTGTTGGTCACCTTGGTCCAGGTAGTATCGGTGATGTAGCCGAAGTAGGCACCAGCCCTGCGTTCATTCTTGGAGCGATCGGAGCACAGTTTTCCCTGGGAATTTGCTTCGCATCCACCGCCAAAATAGTCGGAATACGTGAAGAAGGCGTTGCCGTCCTTGTCCCAGACAAGCGTAGCGAGTTTATCCTTCTGCAATCTGTCCGTAGACTTCGGAACGAGTTCCACCTTGTAGCCCTTGTCCGCAAAGTTCTTCCTTTCGGGGTGAGACTTGTCGATCTTGGTCGAGAACCTGTAGAGGTAGCCGGGGATACCCGCCGCCCAGAGCCATTCCTGGGTCGGGTCCATCATCAAGTGCCAGAAACCTTCCGTACTTGTCGCCGGGGTGGCCGTCTTCACGACGCAATGGCCGCCTTCCTTCTTCGCGGTCTTGCTCACCTTGTGGATGTTAACGCCCTGAGCCGCAACCAGGAGGTCACCATCCGGGTGGTGCACGATACCGTCGGCACCCGCCATACCGTCGCCGGAGGTACAAAGAGTTTCCTTGCTGAGCAGCTGCAAATAACCCGCACCATCATAATAATAGTTCAGGTCCTTCACGCGGTCATCCTGACTATACTTGGTATAGTACAGCGTAGCCTTCGTGGAAGCGTGCGGCACGATATCGCCCACCTGCTGAATCCAGATACCGACCGCCGGGTTCTCCGGCGGCGCCATATTGCCCGCAGCCATGGTTAATCCACAGCACAGCGCTACGGTCAGTAATGTTTTCGACGTCGTTTTCATTGCGCTATCCTCCGGTAAGCCTACTTCTTGGAGCTCGAGTGGATCTTGCGGGATCCGGTGATGCCCCAGTTATAGAACCTTTCCATCTTAAAACTTTCCTTCGCACCATAGACACGCGTCTTAATATGGGCGACATAAGCACCCACGCCCACGCGGCGTCCGTTGTCCGAGAGCATATTCCAACGTAAATATAATTGATGCGGGTTCTCGAAGCAGTTGCCATCGAAGATTTCCCTGTCATCACACTTAATTTTCTGCGTTTTTCTCGCAACAAAGTTGCCGAGGTTCGTAAAGACTTCAAGTTCCCATTCCATACCGATTTCGGAGAGGTCCATCTCGGGCTTCTTCTCGTCTTCCTTCAGGATGGTGGCGAAGCTTATGTCCATGAGCACGCCGAGCGCCTTGTTGGCCTCTTCGGAAGTGAGCTTGTCGGCCACCTCGAAGGTGATGGCATCCTGCACGGACTCGTCGGCATCGAGCTTGGAAGCAAACGAGTAGGCCTGCATCAGTACGCGCGGGTCGCCTTCCACCATTTCGGCCGGAGCGAGGCCAGAAACGCCGTTGCCCTCGCTGTCGACGAATTTCACGCCATCGAGGTCGAGCCTCACGGAGTCGGCGGGGTTCATGCGGTCCACGAGCCTCATGCCGCTTTCCATGCGGATTTCGGCACCCTTGCCGTCGGAATCCCAGCGCACGGAAGAGAACGGGATCTTCACCCATTCGCCGTCGACATAGAAGCGCAGCACATCGGCAAGTTCATCGGCGGAAAGGTTCTTGTAGTCGATAGCCTCGGAGAACTCGATGCGGAACACGTCAGACGCCATCTTCTGGTAGGATTCCGGTTCGAGGAACGTCCCCGAAATCACCGGCGCCATGCGGTCGTGCATCGCAAGGTTGATGGTCTTCTCTTCGCTTTCGCCGTTCACCGTCTCCTCGTAGGTCACCGTGACATAGCCATATTCGCCGTCCTTAGAGTAGGACTGGTCGATGGAGGTGAGCTTTTCCTTGATTCCGTACTTGTCTTCCTTCAAGGCGAATCCGACCACGGTTCCGTCGTCCGAAAGTTTAAGTTTCGTCACGTCGGGTTCGAGAACCAGGAGATTGCCGTCGGTGTCGAGCCAGTAATAGCGGATAGTCATCTTGTCGAGTTCTTCGCGCGAGATGGGCGTGTCGAAGGCGATGGAGGCGCTGTCCATGCGGCCGTCGCCGTTGCGGTCGAAGAAGGCATTGCGCTCGTCATCCACGTAGATGCGGCCGGAATTCTGCACGATGGCCGGGTTGTTCTTGCCCGTCTCGTTGCCGTCGGCGGCCTTCACGAGCCCGTCAGGGCAGGCCTTGTTGGAGCAGCTCACCGCGATCTGGATGGAATCGCCGAAGTCCACCATACCAGTATCGATGACGAAGAACCAGTGCTTGCCGTCCTTCTGGATGGCCTCGAGGTTCACCGGAGTGCCGTTCACGATGAATCCCTTGCCCTTGGTCCAAGAGGTGTCAATGTCCTTGTTGAAGAAGAGTTCTAGCGTATCGGTGGAGCCCGCACCCTTGATGAGGTTCGCCACCTTGATGACAGGACCGATGCGGTCGGTCAGCGGACTGGTAGTCTCGGCCCGCGCCCCGGTATTCACCGAGGACATAGTCACCGAGAGGTCGCCCTTACCCGAATCCGCCGGAATAGAAACGTTCACGCCGGTAAGTTCCAGAACGCCCGTCTTCGGGTTCCATTTCCAATCACCCTGGTGATCCTTGAACTTGCCGCCGTCGGGCCAGTTGTAGGCGAATTCTTCCATCTGCACGGAATCCATGCGGCCGGAGAAGTACGCCACGATGCTGTCGCCCGCGCCGTCGCCGTTCGTATCGTAGATGAAAGCGCTGTCGAGAACCGGCATGTCGGGGTTCACGAACTGCAGGCTGCCCGGGAACTCGCTATTGACGATGAAGTCCGTACCACCCTCGGCGGAAGGATCTTCAAAGCCGCTAAGCGTGAAGGTGGAACCGTCGGTCACGGCCTTGGTCGCGCAGACCAGGAACGCCGCACGCCCCTCGTGGAAAATGAGCTGCTGGCCCTTCTCGCCCTTGGGCAGTTCGGTACCGCCCTGCGTGTAGAAGCGGAGGTTCTCGCTCGCCCCTTCCGTGTTGATGTAGAAATCCTTCTCGAGCGTGGAATCCGTAAGTCCCGTACCCGGGCCCACGGGGATAACCGCCCTCACATAGACCTTGAGCGTATCGCCCACTTCGAGCTGGAGCTTCGAGACGCTGGTCACCACTTCCTGGCAGTCATAATCGAGGCAGTATTCGATATCCGGGGCGTAGAAGTTGTACACGCGGGCGTAAGCGATATCGCCGTCTTCGGCCGCGGCTGTACCCAGCACGACGTTGCTGATCGGGTAGAAACCTTTGACCTCAGCGGCAACAATGCGGTCTTCGCCGGAATTGACCTTACGCATGTGGGTCACGGCGGAACCGTCGGCTTGGAGCGTCGCAGAGATGGAATCAGAGGATGCCTTGGGCATGTAGATGAAGAAATCCGTGTTCGGGAGCGCATTCGCGGAGATGACGTCCATGTTTTCGGGAACGACAAAGAGACCGATACCCTTGCCATCTTCGATACGGAGATAGACGCAAAGCGGGTCCGGGGAGCCTGTGTACTCAATGCAGTCAGCAGGTTCCTGCGCCAAAAGCCCCGTCGGCATCATCGCCGCCAGGAAAAACATCAAAAAAATTCTCTTCACAGAGCACATAGGGGACCTCAATAAAACAAACACTACACCCTATCGGGTGCATTTACATTATTAAATGTATCTTTTTTTTTAGAAAAGTGGGAACGACGGACATCACACCAGGCACTAGAGCAGGCCGTTCTGTGATGCACCGCATATATACAGGGGGGTACGGGCCATTTTTCACTCAAAAATGTTATTCCAATATGGAATAAACTAGTTGCAATTCGAATACAAGTCGAGCACTACGGTGTCCATAAAAAGCCAGCCCTCGCCCACGAGGCGGATTACGCCCTGCGCCTGTTCGAGATAACCTCTCGAAATCCAGCGTTCGATAGCTTGGGGAGCAATCGCCACGCCCCTTTCTTTCAGCGCATCCAACGGAAGGCCGTACTTTGTACGTAACGAGAGCTGGATGATTTCGGCAATTTCGTCTTCGGGCGAGAGCCTGTCGAGCATCAGGGCGCTATCGGGGCAGCCGCCCTTCACGTATTCGCGCCAGGGAGCATACTTTTCGGGGGCGGAAAAGCGCACTCCCCCGAAATAGCCGTGCGCGCTCGGCCCGAAGGCGAGGTATTCGCCGCGCTGCCAGTAGTTGAGGTTGTGCAGGCTCTCCTCGCCCGCACGCGCGAAGTTCGAGGTCTCGTAACGCATGAAGCCCCTGCTTTCGAGCTTTTCGACACCCCGCAGGTACATGTCCGCGTAGAGGTCCTCGTCCACAGATTCCTCGCCTTTCGCGATACGCCTGCCGAGACGGCGCGTCGGGTCGACTTTAAGCCCGTAGAAGCTCACGTGGCCGAGC